>JAGVPN010000251.1 GCA_020052215.1 Syntrophobacterales bacterium | reverse complement strand
GTAATTCTGGCTTTATGGTCGCAACCACCGTAGGGGCGGTTCGCGAACCGCCCCTACAATTCGGATTATTACTTGTTTGACGGCAACTTGGTATTACGCCCTCGTTTCCAAGGGGTACTTGGGAACGCCCTGCTGGCCCAAGCTCTGCTTGAACAATTCGGGTGCCTGTCTCTCCAGCCTGCGCCAATAAAAAGGGCGACCCGGCGGGTCGCCCCTACTTTTTTTGCATAAGGGATTGGGGATGGGGGTTTGGGGGTTTTTGTAAGGGGGGCAAGGGCCCCTTACGAAAAAGCCCTTAGCCCCCTCCCCCAGATTATACCTCCGCCGCCGCTTAGACTACGACGTACCCCGCCGTTTTTTTGGCCGCGGTCTCGGCCCGCTTGGCCTTCCACATGGCGCCCAGGATGATGAAGGCGCCGAACAGGAGAGCGCCGCACATGATGAGAAAGCTGGCGGTGCCCATGACCGACAGGGTGGTCTCGCCCACGGAGATGAGCTTCAATTCGGTGAGATATTTCGGCACCGCCAGGCCCCGGCTCACCGCCACGATGAGCATGATGCTGCCCATAACGATCTTGATCATGTGTTCTTTCACGTAGGTGGTGCCGATGGCCCCAAGCTGCACCCCCAGGAGGGACCCGGCCAGGATGATCAGGGTCAGACGGATGTCTACCTGCCCCATCATGGCCCACTTTATCGTACCGCCGAATCCCATGACAAAGGCGATGACCAGTTCCGTGGCCGAGGCCACCAGCCCGGAAGCCCCTAATACATAGATCATGCCGGGCACCCCGATGAAGCCGCCCACCGCAATGGTGGCCGCCAGCATCCCGGTGGCAAAGCCGATGGGGATGGTGAACCACATGGAGATGCGCACGTTGGCGGTCTTGAAGTACATCATGGGGGGCAGATTGATGGACTGGAGCCAGGTGGCCAGAGGCGAAACCTTCTCTTCGCCGCCTCTTTTGGCGCTCTTCCAGGCATCGTAGAAGACGTAGCCGCCCACCATCACCAGGATAATCACGAAGGACAGGCTGACATAGAGGTTGGAGCCGGACTGGCCCCATTTGCCCAGGATCCACTCCTGAATCTGGATCCCCACCCACACCCCCACGCCCGCGGAGGCCGCCATCACCAGGCCCAACTTGATGTCCACCTGGCCGTACTTCCAGCGCTTATACGCCCCCACCATGGCCTTGGGGAACTTGTGGCACATATTGCTGGCCACGGCCACGGTCCCGGGGACCCCCAGGCTCATCATCCCCGGGGTCAGAACAAAAGCGCCGCCGGAGCCGATGAAGCCGCTCACCAGGCCGCCGATGAAGCCCACGACAAACAAAAAAAGTACGGACATTAAAGTTAAGTCGATAAATTGGACGTTGGTGGCGATATCTTGCATTGAGGCTTCCTCCCTATTGATCAATCCCAGTTTTGCGGTGGTTTTGCCGCTATTAATTAAAGCCTTAGCGGGGTTCCCGCCCCCGCCCCCCCCGGGAGGGGAAGGGCTGGGGTCGGGTGCAGGAAACGCGTTGTTTCATCCGGGCATTAATCAGGCATCCAGATGTAACTGCGGGCGGGGACGCTTTCTCGCCGCCGGCCGCGTCGGGGCCACCCGGGGCTGCACCTTCTTGGTGGCTTCGATGCCCAACAGGGACCAGAGGTTAGAGGTAAAGGGGCCGTAAACAAAGGAAAAGGCGAACACCGTGACAATGGGGAGCGCCGCATAGATACCGCCCTTGGTGAAATACGTCATGATGGTGCCGGTGTTGGTAAACACCGCGGCATAAAGGGCCGCCGAAGCCACCCCTAAACCAATGGTCCTGGTGATCAACTTCCCCCGGTTCGCGCTTTCATGATGTTCTTGAGCCATAACTTTTTCTCCTTGATATCCTGAGATGCTGAAGACGGGGAGCGGAATCTCCCCCGTGATTTCCTCGTCCTTGATGCCTTGATCGGTGATGACGAAGTCGATGCGCTTGACTTCGTGGTTCAGGTCCTTGATGGCCCCGGACAAACCCTCAAATTTCACCACGTGCTCGCTGCGTATGCCCTGGCTGGCCAACTCGGAGGCCACTGGCACCCAGGCCTCTTGGGCCCGCTGGGTGAATTTCCCCCGGAGGTGCTGATTGTAGGGGGAAAAGAACTTGCCCGAGGCGCCCAGGGCCGGATTGACGCTCATGGCGATAATGTCATACCCCAGACGCTGGGAGAGGTTAGCGGCGTAATCCACCACCCCGTTACTGAAGGCGTAATCCTTGCCCACCACCAGGATTTTCCGCTTGACTTCCTGGCTGTGGTTGGAGGTGGTGCCATCGCCGCCGGAGCTTTCGTCCACTGGCTTCCTGCCTTTGCCTTTTTGGTCGCTGAAATTCTTCATGGCTTTTGCCTTACCCTCTGTTTCCTTTTGCCCACCTGGAAGCGGGGGGTTGTTCTTGCTTCTAGGTAGATACAAGAACAGTGCCAAGCCAGGCATCAAGCATATCTAGTTGATTTTACTATACTTATAAAACAACCCTCTTTAACCCCCGGTGATTCCTATCATTGCACTCTGCAACGGTCCTGAGCTTATTTAATTATTTAACTGGTATTTCAAATAGTTATCAATTATTGCAACATCTGCCCCCAAGGATTGCAAAATGCAACGCCAATGGCCAGGCCTCGGAGAGGCTAAGGTTTTTCTAAGAAAATCAGAAAATTAAATAACCTCCCCGGCAGCATTTCATTGCTGTTACCGGGGTTTTTTTTTATAATAAATAGGTTAGGCGTCTATCCCATAAAGGGTTATAGCCATGGGTTTCTTTCGGAAAATCACTGAAGAGGAGCATCCCAAGCCGGCTCAGGAGCTGGTGGAATTGCGCGCCGCGGTGCAAAAAGCCCAGTTGCCGGAGGCGGTGGCCGCCATTGCCGCCAAAGAGCTGGAGCGGCTGGACAAAACCGACGCTTCCGTGGCCGAGTACACCATCGGCATCAACTACCTGGATTACCTGATCTCCCTGCCCTGGAACCGTTTCACGGAAGATAACCTGGACCTCAAAAGGGCGGAGCGCATCCTGGAGGCCCAGCACTATGGCCTCCACCACGTCAAAGAACGCATCCTGGAGTATCTGGCGGTCCGCACCCTGTGCAGTGTCCAGACCTCCCAGATCCTGGTGGTGGACGACGAAGAAATCGCCCGGACCAACCTGGAATATATCCTGAGAAAAGAGGGCCACCAGGTAACCACCGCCGCCAATGGCCTGGAAGCCCTGGAAAAGGTCAAGGCCCATGAGTTCGACGTCGTCCTCACGGACCTGAAGATGGAGAAGATGGACGGCATTCAGCTCCTGGAATCCGTCAAGCAGATCGCGCCCCACACGGAAATCGTCATGGTCACCGG
>JAGVPN010000290.1 GCA_020052215.1 Syntrophobacterales bacterium | reverse complement strand
GCCACTGAACTGGCCGGGTCCGACCTCCGCCTGGCCGCCCAGGACACCTTCTGGGAGAAGCAGGGCGCCTTCACGGGGGCCATCTCCCCCGTCATGCTGGCCGATGTGGGCTGCCAATACGTGATCGTCGGCCATTCCGAGCGGCGTCAGCACTTCGGCGAGACCGACGAGAGCGTCAATAAGAAGCTCACCGCGGTCATGGCCGCCGGGCTGACCCCCATCCTGTGCGTCGGCGAGACCCAGGCGGAGCGGCAGGCGGACCGGACCTTCCAGGTGGTGAGAGGCCAACTCGAAGGAGGCTTGGGGGCGCTGAAACCCGCCACCGGCGCCGCCCTGGTCATCGCTTACGAGCCGGTATGGGCCATCGGCACGGGCCTCACCGCCACCCCCCAGCAAGCCCAGGAAGTCCACGCCTTCATCCGCAGCCTGCTCCGGGAGTTTTTGGGTGCTCCCGCCGAAGAAATCCGCCTGCAATACGGCGGCAGCGTCACCCCGGACAACGCCGCCTCTCTCCTTAGCCAACCCGACATCGACGGCGCCCTGGTGGGCGGCGCCTCCCTGAAACCCGAGTTGTTCCTGCCGATTATCAAAGCGGCGGGGTAGGGGGGTACCGCTTCTTCCCCTGCGGGCCCCCGAGAATCTGGCGGCTATCCAAATAATTTAAGGATTATGGCAGCACAAGGCTTGGAGGTGGCGAAAAGGCTTGCGCCCGGGCGGGATTTTTTCTATATTATAAAATTGATATGCATACCATCGTCGTGGTCATTCATGTAATCGTGTCCCTGGCCCTGGTCTCCATCGTGCTCTTGCAGCACGGCAAGGGCGCGGGCATCGGCGCGGCTTTCGGAGGCTCATCCCAGACGGTCTTCGGCTCCACCGGGGCCGCCCCGTTCCTGGCCAAGCTTACCGCCATCGTCGCCATTCTCTTTATGTGCACCTCCCTGGGCCTGACCTTTATGGGCCGGCAGCAAGCGCCCTCGGTAATGCAGGGGGCGGGTGCACCGGCAGCCACCCAACCGGCTCCGGCAGCCCCGGTTGTCCCGGTCAAACCGGCTCCGCCGGGTTCGCCCGCACCGCCAAGTAAGTGAGCACCCATGTGCCGAAGTGGTGGAACCTGGTAGACACGCCATCTTGAGGGGGTGGTGGGGAATACCCGTGCGGGTTCAAATCCCGCCTTCGGCACCATATTATTATTTTAGGCGTAATCTCAAGAGGTTACGCCTTTTGTTTTGGCCATCTGCCCCGGTTTGTCCCCGCTTTTGTCCCCGGTCATTATTTCAACTCTTGTAGTTCCCCCCCCTTTGGTAAAGGGGGGCAGGGGGGATTATAAAGCTTCCCATAACGGCAAAAACTTTTGGCAATTGCTATATTATTTATTTGACGGCAACTTGTTATAACGTCGGCGGCGGCGGGTGGTCCTCGTAGGCGTAAACCGCCCAGACCGTTACGGGTTCCAGGTCTTTTTCCTGTAAAGGTTAGCCCCCCAGCGGGGGAGAGGGCTGGGGTGAGCTGATTTTGAAGTATGAGAGGGTTCCCTCCGGCAGGTGCATATGATCGATACGGTGATAACTTCCCATAATATTTCACGCTTCCTGGTACCCGGCATCTTTGTCCTGCTGCTGGTCCTGGAATCCCTGCACCCCCTGCGCCGGTTAAAACGGCGTCGGGGGCCGCGCTATGTGGTGAACGCCGCCCTCACCGGCCTGGGCTTCCTTACCGGGGTGCTCGCGGTTCGGCCCGCGGCCCTGGGGGCCGCCCTCTGGGCGGAGCGCCACTCCTTCGGCCTCCTCCAACTGGCGTCCCTGCCCCTCTGGGTCCAGGTGGCTGGGGGCGTCCTCCTCATGGATCTCAGCTTCTACTACTGGCACCGCCTCAACCACACCCGGCCCCTCCTCTGGCGCTTCCACAACGTCCACCACGCCGACCCGGACATGGACGTGACCACGGCGTTCCGCTTCCACTTCGGCGAGGTGCTCTACTCCACGGTCTTCCGTCTCCTCCAGGTGGGGCTCATCGGCGTGGTGCCTCTCACCTACGTGGTCTACGAGGTGGTGTTCAACGGCGCCACCCTGTTCCACCACAGCAACCTGCGCCTGCCCGTGGCCTGGGAGCGGCGTCTGAACCGGGTGTTCGTCACCCCCCGCATGCACGGGGTGCACCACTCCGCGGTGGGCTCCGAAACCAACTCCAATTATTCGGTGATCTTTTCCTGGTGGGACCGGTTAAACCGGAGCCTCAGACTCAACGTCGGCCAAAGGGACATCGTCATCGGGGTCCCGGGCTACCTGCGGCCCGGGGACAATGCCCTTCTCCCCATGCTGGCCCTGCCGTTCACCCGGCAGCGGCCTTACTGGCGCTGGCCCAGCGGCAAAGCGGCGCTGCGGTCAAAGTTGCCCGAGGCCTCGGACCAGCCGGGGGTGATGGTGGACTAGAGCGCCGGGGCCGGGCTTGCCGTTTCCCTCCCCCCATTGCGCCGCCCCCGGGCCGGATGATCTGGTATGGCCGCCGGCCCCGGGATTAGTGGGACACCTGTGGGACAGGCAATGGGACATTTTTCTAGGATATTCAAATGATTCTTTAATTTTATAATAATATTCAGATGATAGCTTTTTAACCTGTCTGGCCAGGATCTTGCACCCATTAGCCGTACCGGGGCGGGAAGGGCAACGTTCCCGGACCTGGAAACGACCTTATAGCAATTGCCAAAAGTTTTTTCCGTTATGGGAAGCTTTATAATCCCCCCTGCCCCCCTTTACCAAAGGGGGGAACTACAAGAAATTGTTGTTAAAGTCCCCCTTTGAAAAAGGGGGATTTAGGGAGATTTAAGAACCTCCAAACGGAAGGAATTTGTGGCAAACGCTATAACTGGCCCGGAGAGAGGAGACTTCCGTCTTTCCCGGGCCCGGCGGCGGCGATGGTTGGAAACCAGAAAAATGGTGTCAGGCAAAAAGACCCAAAGGGCCTCGGGACCCAAGAGGATAAACTGGACCGGGCCCTGGTAACCGGGTTGATGCTGGAGGTGATCCTGGAGACCTCCACCTTACCGGTGGACCCCCAAACTCTTCGCCACCTGGTGAAGACCCGTCTCAAAGACAGCCTGGCCGTCAATCTGGCCGGGTGGATTACCCTGGAACGGTTCCGCCACCTGCTCAGTAAGGTGGACCTCTGGTTTCCCCTGTATTATCCTTTGACCGCGGCCGGCGCCCCGGAAGCCTCATCCGGCCCGG
>JAGVPN010000076.1 GCA_020052215.1 Syntrophobacterales bacterium | reverse complement strand
GGTTCAGGGTCCAGTGAGGGTTTCCTCGTCGGGGTTCAAATCCCCGCTTCGGCACCAGTAAAATCGAGGGTTTAAGGTTCAAAACCTTGAACCCTTTCTTTTTGGTAGAGGAAGATTGTGAAGTCTGAGTTTTTTTCCTGGCGACAGCAGCCAACCGGCTGCAGATCAGCTGGTACCTCAGGCTCCGCTCTCCCGGCATGACGTTCCGCAAAGCGTGGTAGACTGACTCAGAAGCACTCTCTCCTCCGGCGCGGCATCCTGGATGTAAGGAGCGCCACTTCGCAAGGCTTCTTCGGCCCGGGCCAACTCCCGGCCCAAGTAGGCGGCATGATCAAGGCGGGAAATCAGGCCCATCTCTATGGCCGGGATATAGAGACTGGCAGCCTGATCCGCCTCGATCACCGCGTCGAGGACGCCGTCGTTATCATAGTGCTCCAAGGACAGGATACCGCGGTGGCGATCTACATAAACCACGAAGTATCCGGCGGGATCGCCAGTCATCCTGGCAGGCGGATACCCTTTAATCGGCTCAACCACCTTTTGCGCACAAAATGGCGCGGCCACTCCTGGATTTCGGGCAGCGCAAACCCGGACCGCAGATATGACCCCGCCGGGATCCACGAGGCCGATAAGGTCGAGAACTTCCACGGTCTGGCGAAAGTGGGAAACCATCTCCGGGCTGATATTCTTTAGGAAAGGGCGTCTTCCCTGGGCCTCAATGATGCAGCCTTGCTCATTGATTCCATGGCGCCGCAAAGCCAGCAAGGACTGACCTGGACGATGTCCCACCGCCTGCTCCGAATCGGCGCCGCAGAGAATGAGAAAACGCAGGTGGGGATTGGCCAGGACGTTTTGGATCAATCTCTCAATCCCTAAATTTTCCGTTTGGAGGGTCCCAACCATGGAGAGTCCTGGTTCATATACTTCGCTTACCGCAGCTGTTAAGCCTTCGTCCATAAGGGTGCACACCGCCACGGGAGCCTGATACCGAAGTACCCGATAGTTTCCCGGTAGAGGCGGCCAACCTCGGCGCTCCGCCACGGGCTCAGCAGGACAAACCTCTAACTCCGCGAAATCTTCTCCCAAAGCCAGGCTAAGAGAATTAAACACCAAAGGGGGATAACAGACCTTACAGCCGAAACAATCGTATTCCTGCTCCACGAGCCAGCTCTTGGCCTGTTGTCGAGCTTCACTGAGTCCGTTTAACAAGCTTCTACTGGCAGCAGCCTGTTCGAGAATCGTCAGCATCTGCCGGAAACAGCCGCAGGCCAGGCACTTGCGGCTGGCAGCCGCCTTCTCTATCAGGGAGCGGGCTTTTTCCAAGGCTTTCTGTTCATGCTTTGGCAGGGTCATGGCTTCCTCGCCTTGGCATCCTCGTTCAGGCACAGACCATAATCCAGAAGGCGAACTACACAGGGGTCCAGGATACGGTAGATGATGTGAACGCCCTCACGCCGGCAGCCCAGGATGCCGCGGTGCGCCAGCATCTGCAGCTGGTTGGAAACGGCCTGGGGCTTCATGCCCACCAGGCTCGCCAGCTCGGTCACCCCCAGCTCCTGAGCCCTGGTCAGGACGTAAAGGATCTTTAAACGCGTGTCGTTGGCCAAGACCTTGAAGAGCCCAGCGAGTTCGGTGGCATCTCGAGAAGCCAGAAGGGTGCGTTCTTCTAAGGCTGGTTTGGGGGGACAGAATTCTTCTCGGGGTGTCTTATCCAGTCTCGTCATAATAGGTTATTATACTATTCTATGTAATAATGGATATCAGAAATGGCATGGGGCCAGTGAAAATTTCTTGATTATATTCAGTTAACCGGATATAAAGTTATCTATAGGATCAGGGAAGTCTTTTTTACCCCTGAACCAATCTTTATGATAGGGAGACTTACTCATATGTCTCAGGATTGTTGTCAGCCTGCGGTCACGACCATGATTCTGGCTTGCTCGGGAGGCTCCAATGTCGGGCAGTTGTCCAATCAGGCAGCGATTGAGTTGACCCAGGAAGGTTTCGGCAAGCTTTCTTGCCTGGCCGGGGTGGGGGCGCACCTCAGCGGGTTTGTTCAGTCGGCCAGGGATATCGATCAACTGGTGGTCATTGACGGCTGTGAAGTCGGCTGCGCCAAGGGGGTCTTGGAGCACGCCGAAGTGCCGCTGCGCACCTACCTGGTGATCACCGATCTGGGCATTGGCAAAAACAAGGATATGAATCTCAAGCGTGAAGAGATTGACCGAGTCAAAGAGGCGGTACGCCGGCTTTAGGCGGATGCCGGTGAACCAGCCCAGCCCGGGGGACCGGGGACGGCAACCTGCGGCAGCCGGCAGACCTGAGGGCGCGGTAAGGAATTTTTTTCAATCTCGATTTGGATTGGCTTCCTAAAAGCCGTGGCAAGGAGGGGGTAATATACTGAAGGAAAACACGGTCATCACCCTCCATCCGGAAGACATGTTCCGGCTCCATGCCATCCTGCTGGATGAAGACCGGAACGCGGCCCTGGATTTTCTGGCCACCGTGATCAAGAAGAAGACGGATGCCGCCAGCAAGCCTCATTGCCGCCCGGTCTTTGAACTGGAACGGGGTAAGACCCCGGAATTTATAACCCATAGGCTCGGATATAAGGAGATCAACAAATGATAAAAAAATTGGGCTTATGCATGTGTATCGGCGGACTTTTCTTTATTTACGGCTGCTGAGGCGGAGCCCAGGGACTG
>JAGVPN010000284.1 GCA_020052215.1 Syntrophobacterales bacterium | reverse complement strand
CATGTACACCAAGCTAGCTTCGGCTTATACGCCCGAGGATGTCGAGGTTATCGGCGACGGCTTCGTGCGCATGCACGGCATCGTCAAGAAGTTTGCCGATCCTGTGGTCATCCAATCGCTTGAGGCCGTGGTGGATATGTACGCCAAGCTGGCCTCCGTTTATAAACCCGAGGATGTCGAGTCCATCGGCGACGGCTTTGTGCGCATGCACGGCATGGTCAAGAAGTTCGCCGATCCCCGGGTTATCGATTTCCTCGACCGGCTTTCGGACGTGCCGGCCCAGGTGAACCTGGCTGAAGCCAGGCCGGTGGGCCCCTTCGGGATGATGTTCCGGATGATGGGGAAAGAAACCAAACAAGGTCTGGGCGTGGTCCTTGAGTTGACCAAGGCCTTGGGCAAGGTCAAATCCGGCAACGGTCACGGCCAGCCGGTCAATGAAGGTAGTTAGAAGATTTTCACGCCATAAAAGGAGGCCATTATGGCACTGGCGGCAAGAGATTTACCTCAAGAAGACCCCTTGATCCGTATGCAGCGGGACCTCAAGCGGGCGCTCCAGAAAAACCCCAAGGACATCAAGTGGGGCATGGTCATTGACATCGCCAAGTGCATCGGCTGCCATGCCTGCACCATTGGCTGCGTAGCGGAAAACAAACTGCCCCCGGGCGTGGTCTATCGGGTGGTGCTGGAGGAGGAGACCGGACACTATCCTCAGGTGCGGCGGCGTTTTGTTCCCCGACCCTGTCTGCACTGTCAGAATCCCCCCTGCGTCAAGGCCTGCCCGGTGACCGCCACCTGGAAAAATGAACAGGGCGCGGTGGTCATCGATTACAACAAATGTATCGGCTGCCGCTACTGCCTGGTGGCCTGTCCTTATGCCGCCCGGACTTCGGACTTTGGGGAGTGGTACACCGCCGAAACCGCGGAATTGCCGGGGAAGCTTTACGGCCAAAAGGCCGCGGCCAACGGCTATGAAGCCCACCCCGCATCGGAGTACGGCCAGAAGTGGCCGGAGCGCGGCCATGGCTCTCCGGTGGGCAACGCCCGCAAGTGTCATTTCTGCCTGCACCGCTTGAAGGTGGGCATGCTGCCGGCCTGCACCACCTCGTGCATCGGCCGCGCCACCATCTTCGGCGACCGCACCGACCCCCAGAGCCTGGTCTTCGAGATGATCGGCTCCCCCCGGGTCTTTCGCTTGAAGGAAGAACTGGGCACCCAGCCCTCCGTCTACTATTTAAAGTAGGGGAGAAAGGAGAACCGGATGAGCGAAAAGTGGTTTAAAAATTTGATGATTTTGTCGGTTTTCGGCTTGGTGATCGGCGCCTGGGGCATGTTTCAGCGGCTGGCTTTTGGTCATATGGGCATGAACTACGGCTCCTTTGTACCCTGGGGCCTTTGGGTGGCCTTTGACCTCTTCTTCCTGGGGCTCACCGCCGGCGCCTTTCTCGTCACCATCCTGACCTACGTCTTCAGGATCAAGCTACTGGCCAATCTGGGGCCCCTGGCGGTTTTCACCGTCTTGGTCACGCTGATGGCCGAATTTCTCATCATCAGCCTGGACCTGGGGCACCCTTTAAGGACCTATCGTTTCCTGATTTCCCCCAACATCGGCTCCATGCTCTTCTGGCTGGTGGTCTTCATCGTCTCCATGTGGATCATCTATGTGCCCTGGCTTTATTTTCTCCTGAGGGAACAACTGATTACCTGGGGCAATGACGCGACCCGGGCGGGACATAAGGTTTATCGGTCCCTGGCCTTCGGCAAGACGGCTTACACCCCCGAAGATCGACAGCAGGACCACCGCCGCACCCGCCTTCTGTCCTATATCAGTCTGCCCATCGGGGTCATCTTCTTCGGGGCCCACGGCGCAATTTTCGCCATTCTGAACAACCGGCCCCTCTGGAACAGCGCCCTGCTGCCCCTCATCTTCATTATGGCGGCGCTCCTCTCCGGCGGCGCGCTCATCACCTTTCTGGCTTACCTTTACCAGCCCGATGACGCCTTGATCCATCCCCTGGGCCACGTGGTGCTCCTCATTTTGCTGAGCTTTGTCTTTCTGGAGGCCTTGCAGTTCTTCGTGGGCTATCAGTCCAAGGTCACGGGCATCGTGACCAGCCTGGACCTCATCGCCTTTGGCTCCTATTGGTGGGCCTTTTGGATTGTCCATATAGTGATCGGCAGCATCCTACCGGCCTATCTCCTCATCAGGTACCCGGAAAATTCCAAGATGGTGGCCTATGCCTGCTTTCTGATCATCATCACCTTTCTGGCCGTGCGCCTGAACTATCTGATCCCGGACATGGCCGTTTACAAGCTGGAAGGGTTGCAAAATACTTTCTTTCACCAACGCTTGCGACCTGAATACGTCCCCAATCTGAACGAATGGTTGGTGAGCATCTGGGTTATTTCTCTGGGCCTATTGGCCTTCTTGCTGGGCACCCGCTGGCTGCCGGTAATCCAAGCCGGGAGAGGAGAGGAAGAGCATGTCTAATCAGAAACTGAAAGTTATTGAGGAATTTAAAGAGATTATCGACGCCAAGATGGACCGCCGATACTTCCTCAAGTGCTCCGCCTTCCTGGGCGGGTCTCTGGCTGCGTCCCACTTCCTGGTCCGTTACGTGGAAGCGGCCGCGGGGGGGAACGTGGACTGGGCCGCCCTGGGGGTGGGGGATGCTTACAGCCAATATCTCCCGGAGAATCAGATCTACACGGCCTGCCAGCAATGCAACACCCAATGCGGCATCAAGGTCAAGATCGTGGACGGCCTGGTGGCCAAGATCGACGGCAATCCCTACAGCCCCTGGACCATGACGCCCCAGATCGCTTATAAGACGCCCATCACGGAAGCCGCCATCATTGAAGGAGCCATTTGCCCCAAGGGCCAGGCCGGCATTCAGGCGCTCTATGATCCGTACCGGATTGTCAAGGTCCTCAAACGGGCCGGCAAGCGGGGCGAAAGCAAATGGCAGACCATCCCCTTCGACCAGGCCGTGAACGAGATCGTCAACGGCGGCAACCTCTTCGGCGAGGGCAACGTGGAAGGCTTGAAGGACATCTGCGTGCTCAAGGACCCCAAGATCGCCAAGGAATTGGCGGAGGACGCCGCCAAGGTAGCCGACCACAAAATGGAGCTGGCGGCCTTCAAGGCCAAGCACGCCGATAACCTGAAGTATCTCATCGATCCGGACCACCCGGACCTGGGGCCCAAGAACAACCAGTTCGTCCTCAATACGGGACGGCTCAAGGCGGGACGGGACGACCTGTTGAAACGCTTTGCCAATGGCGCTCTGGGCTCAGAAAATAAACACGGCCACACCACCGTCTGCCAGGGGTCTCTCTACTTCACCTGCAAGGCCATGAGCTACCAGTTCGAGGAGGGAGATTGGGGAGGTTCCAAGAAGTTTTACTGGCAGGCGGACACCGGCAACTGCGAGTTCATCCTGTTTGTGGGGGCGAATCTCTATGAAGCCAACTATGGACCGCCGCTGCGCAACGTTAAGCTGACTCAAGGCATTGTCGACAACGGCATGAAGATCGCGGTGGTGGACCCCCGCTGCTCCAAGGGCACCGCCCGGGCCTGGAAGTGGCTGCCGGTGCGGCCCAACGGCGTGGCCGCGGTGGGCCTGGGCATGATGCACTGGATCATCGAAAACCAGCGTTATGACGCCCGCTATCTGGCCAACGCCAACAAGGCCGCGGCCAAGGCCGACGGGGAGCCCACCTGGACCCAGACCGCCTGGCTGGTCAAGATCAATCCGGACGGCAGCACGGGCACTTATCTTAGGGGTTCGGACCTGGGCCTCCCCAAGGAAAAGCGGCCCAAGAAAAAAGGCGGCGGCGACTGGGATTTTGACGCCTTCATGGTTTATTCCGGCGGCGCTCCCAAGCCCTTCGACCCCAACAGCGAGACCAACCCGGTGGAGGGCGACCTCCTGGTGGACACCGAAATCAAGGGCATCAAGGTGAAGAGCGTGCTCCAGATTCTCCGGGAAAACCTTGGCGCCCGCAAGCTCTCCGAATGGGCCAAGCTGGCCGATATACAGGAAGCGGATCTGGTGGATCTGGCCCGGGAGTTTACCAGCCACGGCAAACGGGCGGTGGCCGATATCCATCGGGGGGTCTCCCAGCACACCTCCGGCTTTTACAACGTCTTGACCTATATGACCCTGAACACTCTCATCGGCAACCACGACTGGATGGGGGGCCTGTCCAGCGCCCATACCTTTAACATTACGGGCGATAAGGAAGGCAAGCCCTTCGATATCACCAAGCAGGGCGGCAAGCTCAAGCCCTTCGGGGTCTCCATCATCCGGCACGGGAAAAAATACGACAAGAGCACCATCTTCAAGGGCTACCCGGCCAAGCGCCCCTGGTACCCCTTCTCCAGCGACATCTACCAGGAAGTGATCCCCAGCATCGGCGACGCTTACCCCTATCCCGTCAAAGCGCTCATGTTCTACATGGGATCGCCGGTCTACGCCTTGCCCGCGGGGCACAAACTCATCGAGATCCTCTCCGATCCCAAGAAGCTGCCCCTGTTCTTCGCCTCCGACATTGTCATCGGCGAAACTTCCATGTACGCTGATTATATCTTCCCGGACCTGACTTACCTGGAGCGCTGGGAATTTGTCGGGTCGCACCCCTCGGTGACCCCCAAGGTGGCGCCTTTCCGGTCGCCGGCCTCGTCGCCCCTGACGGACACGGTCACGGTCTACGGCGAGAAGATGCCCCTGTCCCTGGAGTCTATGGTTCTGGGGATTGCCGAGAAAATGAAGCTCCCCGGTTTTGGCGAAAACGCCTTCGGCCCCGGCCTTCATTTCAAGCGGGACGAAGACCTGTACCTGCGCATGGTGGCCAACATCGCCTTCGGCGACAAGCCCGACGGCTCCGAAAAGGTGCCCGCGGCCAGCGCCGAAGAAATCAAGATCTTCGAAAAAGCCCGGCGACACCTGCCTCCCACGATCTACGACCTGAACCGTTGGAAAAAGGCGGTGGGTGAGGCATGGTGGCCCCATGTGGTTTATGTCATAAATCGGGGCGGCCGCTTCCAGGAATACCAGAAGGCTTACAAGGACGGTCAATTGGCCAACAAGTATGGCAAGATGGTAGGCATATACCTGGAAAAATGGACGACCACCAAAAATTCCATGACCGGCAAGCCATATATGGCTCACGCCCATTTCATGGACGGCCCCACGGACGTCCTGGGCCGCAAGCTGGACGATGAGGCCAAGGGATTCGACCTGACCCTGATCACCTACCGGCACATCACGCAATGCAAGTCCCGGACGGTGGGCAACTACTGGCTCCTGGCCGTCTACCCGGAGAACTTCATCGACATGTCGGTGGCGGATGGCCGGCGGTTGGGACTGAGCGACGGCGACCAGGTGAAGGTGGTGTCTCCCACCAACGAAGAAGGCGTCTGGGATCTGGCCCCGGGCCACAAGAAGGCCATGATCGGCAAGATCCGTACCATGGAAGGGATGCGCCCGGGAGTGATTGGCTTTACCCTGGGCCACGGCCACTGGGCTTACGGGGCCGGGGACGTGGTCATCGACGGGGTAAAAGTCCCCGGTGATCCCCGCCGGGCCACCGGGGTCCACGCCAACGCGGCCATGCGGGTGGACCCGGTCTTGAAAAATACCGGCCTGGT
>JAGVPN010000147.1 GCA_020052215.1 Syntrophobacterales bacterium | reverse complement strand
CCTTTCCCGCCTGCGGGAGATAGCCGCCGGCCTCAACACCCTGCTGGAGGCCCCGGAAGCCGCCTCGCCCACCTGGCTCCAGGAAGAACTCCACCGCCGCTACCTGGCGCCCCTGGGGCTGTGAAGCTGAATCTGGCCGTTAGGTCAGGGCAGCTATTGCTAAAATAAAATAACCAGACGGCCCGTGGCCGTTATGAGTCACCCGGGCCGCCCTGAAACCTGATTAGGGATAAGGGGTATGGGGCAGGGGAGCTTTCTTTAGACGCCCAGGCCAGCTCTTAGACCCTCCGAAATCCTTTGTCTCCCGGCAAAACATTTGACAACAACCCCCTATTTGTGCCATGAAGGCATAATAGGAGGGGTGTCATGAAAAAATTATTTAGCATCACGCTAATTATTTTCATGGGGCTATTTGGTGTAGCATTTGGTCAATCTTCTTTGGATTTGTCTTCTGATACAATACCAAAAGGTTTTAAGGGAGATGACATTATTGGAGTAGTTAAAGCTCTCAATAAGTCAGTGTATACAAAGGGGCTACATAAGAGAATAGATTTGAGTGATAAAAAGGATGTCGATAGAGTATATGTTTTCAAGTTATCTGATGGTAAAGTCTTTTCAAGCTCAGCCGGTGTATGGATTGAGAAGTCAACAGAAGGCATAGCACCGCGGTATATAGGGCCGAATGAATCCTACTATTTAATAAAAGATATGGGTGAAAAGACAAAAAAATGGACTGGGCAAAGCGTTTTTGGGGCAAGGGTGGGGGCAGAAACCACCACAGAAGTACAATACTTTGTGACCCCTATTAATGGTACTGACAATATTAAGAAACTTGCTGTTAAACCAGAAGGTGGTAAGATAGGTATACTCTTTATCGGGAAACCAGCCGAACATAGTAAGGGAGCAGCAGGTGCCTACATACCGGAAGGATACATTTCTTATTGCGGTCAGAGTTATGCAGCCACTTTTGACATGCCATATGGTACTTCTCGCAAATTCTACAGCGTTAGGATGCACCTTCAAGAAGTTTGGGTTTATGACCAGGACTCCGGCAAGGTGCTATTAAAGCAAAAAATTGAAAAGCTGGCCGAACCAGAACCCACCAAAACGATTCGGCCGCAGCCAGTGGGACCCCCTCCATTACGCCCACCTACACCACGATCATAACCACTACCCAGCTTCCCAAGCGGCCTCCGGGCCGCTTTTTTATTTGCCTTCCCTCCCCTCATAATTTCCGCAGGCTAAATTATTTTCCAGAGAAAATCCCGGAACTGCCTATAATAAGGTAGGCTGCCGCCCCCCCTTAATCATGATAAGGTGCCTAAACAGAGCTTGGGGCTATAATCTCGTTCTCAAGCAAGAGTTTGGGAACGAGAGGAAAATTGCCGTTTTCGACCAGCTAAATAATCCTGACCACTGCCCCCTTGCAACTGCCAACTTCCCTTCCCGCCCCACAGACCTTTTGCTTTTTCTGCTGCTCCCAGCTATAATTGATTGAAAAAAATTAAGGGGTTGAGGCGAGGGTGACTAAAAGCCTCCGGCACGACTCCGGCCACCCCCTCCCACTTACAAAAATGCTCGATCCCCATCAAGAAAAAGTGCTCATCCTGGACTTCGGCTCCCAGTACACTCAGCTCATTGCCCGGCGGGTGCGGGAACTCAAGGTTTACTGCGAAATTCATCCCTACATCATGCCGCTTGCAAGCATCCGGGAGTTTGCCCCCCAGGGCATCATCCTGTCGGGAGGCCCCCGGAGCGTCTATGACCGGGACGCCCCTTCCGTGGACCCGGACCTGTTCAGCCTCGGGGTGCCGATCCTGGGCATTTGCTACGGCATCCAACTCCTCAACCATCTCCTGGGCGGCGAGGTGGCCCCGGCCGGGGCCCGGGAATACGGCCACAAAACCTTTACCATCAGCAATTTTGACGACCTGTTCTGCGGCCTGAACCCCCAAGAGCAGGTCTGGATGAGCCACGGCGACCGGGTGGAGAGCCTGGCGCCGGGGTTCGAGGTCATCGGCCGCAGCGACAACTGCCCCACCGGGGCCATCCGGGACCTCTCCCGGCGGCTCTACGGGGTGCAGTTCCATCCCGAAGTGCACCACACGCCCCGGGGCAAAGAGATCCTCAGCAACTTCCTGTTCCGCATCTGCGGGCTCAAGCCTCTATGGACCATGGCCTCCTTCATTGAGAGCGCCACCGAGAGCATCCGGCAGCAGGTGGGCGACGGCCAGGTCATCTGCGCCCTCTCCGGCGGGGTGGACTCCTCCGTCACTGCGGTGCTGGTCCACCGGGCCATCGGCGACCGCCTGACCTGCGTCTTCGTCAACAACGGCCTGTTGCGCAAACGGGAGGCGGAGGAAGTCTTTCACCTCTTCAGGGAGCATCACCACCTGAACCTGGTTTTCGTGGACGCCACCGTAGACTTCTTGTGCCAGTTGGAAGGGGTCGTCGACCCAGAGGAAAAGCGGCGCCGCATCGGCCACGAGTTCATCCGTATCTTCGCCGCGGAAGCCAAGAAGCTGGGCGGGGTCAAATACCTGGCCCAGGGCACCCTCTACCCCGACGTCATCGAAAGCGTTTCCTTCAAGGGGCCGTCGGCCACCATCAAGACCCACCACAACGTCGGCGGCCTGCCGACGATCATGCCCTTGAAGCTGCTGGAGCCTTTGCGAGAGCTGTTCAAGGACGAGGTGCGGGAAGTGGGCAAGGAGTTGGGCCTGCCGGATTCCCTGGTCTGGCGCCACCCCTTTCCCGGCCCGGGGCTGGCCATCCGCATCCTGGGCGAAGTCACCGCCGAAAAACTGGATATCCTCCGGGAGGCCGACGCCATCGTTCAGGAAGAAATGCTGGCCAGCGAATTCTATCGCCAGGTCTGGCAGGCCTTTGCGGTGCTTTTGCCCGTCCGCACCGTG
>JAGVPN010000091.1 GCA_020052215.1 Syntrophobacterales bacterium | reverse complement strand
GGTGGTGGTGATGATGGGGTGTCCCAGGAGGCCCACCAGCCCCAGGGCGATGGGGTGGTCCGGCACCCGGATGCCCACGGTGCGCCGCTTGGTCTGGAGGATCTTGGGCACCTGGCGGGAGGCCTCCAGCACGAAGGTGAAGGGCCCGGGCAACAGCCGCTTCATGGCTTTGTAGGCGTAGTTCCCCACCCGGGCGTATTCGCTGATGTTCTTCAAATCCTGACAGATGAAGCTGAAGGGTTTGTTCAAGGGCCGGCGCTTGATCTGGTAAATCCGGTTGATCCCCTTGAGGTTATACAGGTCGCAGCCCACCGCGTAACAGGTGTCCGTGGGATAAGCGATGAGCCCCCCTCCGGTGAGCACCTCCACGGCCTTGCGCAGCAGGCGCTCCTGGGGGTTATCGGGGTTGATCTTGATAATCATGCTTGCCTTCTCTCAAAAGCAGAACAGTGGAACAGGGTATCCCCCGGAGTGGAGCCTAACCAGCAAGGCCCCAGGACTCCCGGGAGGCTCGGCGTATCTTCCCCCGGTGTCCTGGGACCCTTGGCGTCCGGCCCTCAGTTTCTCTTCTTTTTGCCTTTGGCGGCCTTGCCTTTGGCCTTGGTGGTTTTTTTCTTTTCTTTGGCGGGTTTCGATTCGTCGCCCGTAGCGGCCGCAGTCGCGGCCCCGGCCCAGACCCCTTCTATCTGGTCCTTGAGCCAGTGGGGGTCCCACCATTCCAGGGGGTCCACAAATTCGCCCTGGAGGTTGATGGCGAAATGGAGGTGGTCGCCCACCGCCAGACCCGTGGTGCCGGTGCGCCCCAGGACCGCGCCTTTATCCACTTTGTCCCCCACCTTCACGTCAATCTGGCTCAGGTGGCTGTAGCTGGAAAAGACCCCCAGGCCGTGGTCCAGAATCACCGTTTGGCCATAAATTCCCAGGGGTTCCGCCAGGACCACCGCGCCGTTGTTGCCGGCGTACACCGGGCTGTTCAGCAAAGAGGCCAGATCCTCACCCAGGTGGGTCTGCTGATCCACGGCTTTGGCCTGATACAGGTAGGTGCGCCGGTCCCCGAAGCGGGCCATGGGCTTCCCGAAAAACCGCCGAAAAGCCCCGGACCACATGGGTTGGGGGTTGCTTTGGGAGCAGACCTTCTGGAACTTCTCGTGATTTTGGACCCGCATATTCCGGTTGATGTTCAGATAGGCGCCCAGAAGGTCGCTGGGGTTGGCCGCCGGGAAGCTTTCAGCCACCTTGCGCAGAAACCCGTCGGAGAGGTTGATGCTGTCGTGCCGCCATCGCCGCGGCTTGGCGTGCAAGGACACCACCCGCTTGACTTCGTTGCCCAGGGACGGCCGGGCCACCAGTTCCACTTGGAAGGCCGCCGGCCCTTCCTGGGGCACCGGGAACAGCACCACGTATTCCCCCTTGGTCCCCTTGGGGTTGGGAAAACCTCGATAGAACCGGTTTCCCACCAGGACCCCCGACTCCTTGACCTCCTTGTTGAGGCGGTAGCAGATGGTTCCGGTCCCCCCGGCATGGAGCAGGTGGCTCGTCGCCTGAAAGGTCAGGCTGACGGGCACCAGGTCGATGACCACCTCCTGTTTGAGGGAGGTTATGCGGCCCCGGAACAGGTTCCGCCAGGACCGGTCCCGGGCCTCGATGGTCAGCGTGGCCTTGCCTTCTTTGAACCCCAGGGCCTGGGGCTCCAGGGTCACCGGGACCTCCACCTGTTCACCCCGGCCCCCTCCCGGCGGAAAGGTGCGCTCGGCCACCACCTTGCTCTGGTCTCCCTGGGAAAAGGTGACCTTAACCTCTCTCAGGCCGCTGCTCAGGTCTCCGGCTTCGATCGTCAGGCCGGTTTTGGCGCCCACCACCTCTACCGGGGTTTTTAGCGTTACTGTGGGGTCGTCAAAGTCCAGGCGCCCCGCCGACAGCCATACCAGGACGGCGAGGAGAGCCAACCCCGCCGCGCCCCAGAAGACGTACCCGATCTTTCGTCCCCAACGCGGTTTCAACAACTTGCCCATGGGTGTATAGTATCAGGTATAGGCCCGGGGAGCAAGGAAAGCCGGGGCCTCGCAAGACTTCTGCACCGCAACGGAGATGGCCCATGGCCGCGACTGAAGAAATCACCCTCTCCGTGGGAGGCATGCACTGCGCCGCCTGCGTCGCCCGGGTGGAGCGGGCCTTAACGGCCGCCCCCGGGGTGGAACTGGCCACGGTCAACCTGGCCACCCGCCAGGCTAAAGTAAAGTATAACCCGCGCCTCACCAATCCTGCGGGCCTCACCCAGGTGGTCACGGACGCGGGTTATGAAGTGGAAGGCACGTCCAGGGAGCAGCGGGCCCCACGCTCCCCGGAAGCGGAGGTCAAGGAATTTCGCCGGCGCTTTCTCCTGGCCCTGGTCCTGAGCCTGCCGGTGTGGCTCTCCATGATTCCCCCAGTGGCGAATGCCGCCGGCCTCAGCCACCGCGCCATGGCCCTAACCCTGCTCATCTTTGCTACCCCGGTGATGTTTTATTCCGGCGCCTCCTTCTTTGCCGGGGCATTCAGCGCCGCCCGGCACCTGTCCACCAACATGGACACCCTGGTGGTCCTGGGCACCTCCGCCGCCTATTTTTACTCCGCCTGGGTCACCTTCTTCCCGGACACCGTGGCCGCCGCCGGCCACGCCCCCGCGGTCTACTACGACACCGCGGTGATGATTATCACCTTTATCCTCCTAG
>JAGVPN010000218.1 GCA_020052215.1 Syntrophobacterales bacterium | reverse complement strand
CAGGCTAGTGTCGCGTTCCATAAATTGTATGGTATAGGACAACCCCTGCCTTGAAGGCCGGAAGACCAAGTCCCCCTTTTTTAAAGGGGGATTTAGGGGGATTATTAAGCGCTTACTTAATCCCCACCTGCCCCCCTTTAGAAAAGGGGGGGATAAAAAACCCAACTTTGATTGCCGCATTAATTGTGGAACGTCACACTAGTTCGGGCGCAGCCTGGAAAGGCTGCGCCACCAGACAATATAGTCTTTTTCATGCGTTACGGGTGGGCCAAAGGCCCATGAGGAACTGTTCCGAAAAGTCTTTGGTGGCGCCGGCATCTTGCCGGTGCGGGTGCACAGGTTGAAAACCTGTGCCACCAAAGTTTAATGTAGGGTGCGCAGGGCGCACCCTACATTTTCCTGAAATATTGCCTTGTCCAAAAATGTCCCTAACCCCTAACCCCTGCTCCCTGCTCCATAACCTCATCATAAAAAGTTTCCAGGGTCCGGGCGATTTTTTCCCAGGTAAAGTCGGCGCGCACCCAGTCGCGGCCCTGTTGGCCCAGGCGTTGTCTGAGTCGGGCATCACCCAGGAGGCGGGTGATCTTCTCCGCTAGCTCAGCGGCATCGTCCGGTTGCCGGAGCAGCAGGCCATTAAAGTCCTCCCGCACCACTTCGGGGATGCCGCCCCGGCGGGTAGCGATGATGGGCAGTCCGGCCGCGGCCGCTTCCAGAAAAACCAGCCCCAGGCCTTCTTCGATCTGGGACGGCCCCACGAAGACGTCGCCCAGGAGATAGGCCCGGGGCATGTCAGCCGGGGGAATAAACCCGGTGAGCACCACCCGGCCCGGGGCCTGGGCCAGGTCCCGGCGCAACCGGCCCATAAACGGGGTCTCCCGCATGGTGCGGCCTCGCCCGTATTCGGTGCCGCCCACCAGCACCAGCGCCGCCCGGGGCGCAATTTCCCAGACCCGGGCCATGGCCCGGAGCAGGATATGGACGCCTTTGCTCTCCCGGAGTTTCCCGGCGAAGAGGACGGTGGGTTCGTCCTTCAGGCCGTACTGCTCCCGAATCTGTTGCCGCTGGGGACCTGGGTCCCAGATTGAGTTGAAGGCATCGGTCTCCACCCCATTATAGATCACCCGATAGAGGCCGGCGCCCAGACCCAGCCGGGACCGTTCCCGCTCCAGCACGAAGTTGCTGCACGCCGCGAACCCCGCCACCGGGGTTGACGTGCCGGGCCGGGGCCGCTCCCGTTTCCCCAGGGACTCGTAGAGGTTGTGCATGTGCAGGATGACGGGGATTTCCCCGCCGAAGCGGCGCTCCAGCCACCGGGCCAGAAGGGGCCGGTTGTGGACGTGAATCAGGTCGGGCCGGACCCGGCGGATGATCCGGGCGACCTCCCGGTCATAGAGGGGAAAATAATGCCGGTAGCGGCAGTAGAGCCACCGGCGCCAGCCCGTGAGGGGAACGCGGTGATACTCCGTCTGGCCCAGGGTTTCATGGCGAGGCAGGTCCGGGTCGGACACCCCGATGACCACCGGGCGCCAGCCCGTGAGGGCCTCCGCCGCCTTTTCGATGAACAACTCCGCCGCTCCGCCCCGGATAGGCGGGATGGGAAAGAGTTCGGGGCCGATCAGGGCGACGGTGGGCATGGGCGCCGGCCTTTAATACCGTTTTCGGTTTCCAGTTCTCGGTTTTCGGTCAAAAACCATAAAAATTATAAGAGGTTATAGCTCTATTTTGCCGCGTTTGAAAGCGAACTTAATATTAAGGAGCGGATGGTCCGTCCCGGGGATCATTACTGCCGTCGGCTAAAGCACGCCCACCCCGGGAGATTTAAGCGAGCCCGATATGCACCTTATATCACCAAAATGAACTAAATTTTAGCACTTTCCGCCGGCGGGCCCAAGCGCTCCGGTGCAGAGCCAGCCGATAGGAAGCTAATCTTTTCATAAATTTCTTGACACTTGCCCCAGACTTTGTAATATGCTTCACATAGTTGTGTTCCCGGGTATGGACCGAAATACCGTGAGAATTACCAATATCTGAAGGAGGTAGCAGTACATGAGTAAGATTCCAGCTGATTATTTACCACCCAAAGAACTCTGGGCGGGCTATACCGCGCCCGAGGAGTTCAAACAGTTTACTTCAGGACAGTGGAATATTGCGGAAGAATTTCTGGACAAGCACGTGAAAGAGGGCCGGGGTGACAACGTCGCCATCCTGTTCGCAGACCAGAAGATCACTTTTAAAGAACTGCTGGCCATGGCCAACAAGTTCGCCAACGTCCTCACCAAGCAGGGTGTCGTAGCCCAGGACCGGGTGGGCCTCCGCCTGACCAACATGCCGGAAGCCGTTGCCATCAACTTCGGCATCATGAAGTGCGGCGCCATCCCGGTACCTATTTCCCCGCTGTGGGCCAAGGAAGAAGTGGCCTTTGTCTGCAATAACGCCGAATTCAAGGCCTTTGCGGTGAGCTTCCCCTTGATGGCCGCGGTGGAAGAAGCCAAGCACGAATTCGAGTTCCCCACCAAGATCATCGTGGTGGGCGGCAAGCCCGAAGACTGGGAAGCCAAGGGTTGCGTGGCCTTCGGCAAAGAGATGGCCGCGGCGTCGGACCAGTTCGCCAACGTCAAACTGAGCGCCGACGACATCGGGGTCATCCTGTTCACCTCCGGCACCACCGGCCAGCCCAAGGGCTGCGTCCACTTCGTCAAAGAAGTGCTGGTGGAGTCCAACCTGGTCAACAAGTACGTCTACAAGTTGAAACCCGGCGACGTGCTGGGCGGCTCGGCCCCGGTGTCCTTCGCGGCGGGCTACGGCACCTTCTGCATGATCCCCTTTGCCGGGGGCTCCGCTATCTCCCTGTTGCCCAAGTTCACCCCGGACGACATGATGAGCACCATCGTCAAGCACAAGATTACGGTAATCACCGGTCTGCCCACCGCTTACCGGAAGCTTTTGGAAATGCCCAACTTCAATGACTACGACGTCAGCAGCATCCGCATGTACACCACCGGCGGCGACGCCCTTACCGGCAAAACCCTGGCCATGTGGCAGGCCAAGACCGGCATGCCCATCTGGGAAGGCCTGGGCGGCACCGAGATGATGCACCTGGTGACCAGTAACACCATGAGCGACATCCCCATGCCCGATTCCATCGGCCGCGCCCTGCCAGGCTTCGAGATCAAGGTGGTTCGGGAAGACGGCACCACCGCCGGCCCCGGCGAAGTGGGCAGCATGTTGATCAAGGGCCCCACCGCCACCCTGTACTGGAAGCCCTACATCCAGGACAACAAGCTCCTGAAAACCATGAAAAAGGGCATCAAGGACGGCTACAACATGATGGGCGACGCCGTCATGATGGATAAAGACGGCTTCATCTTCTTCCAGGCCCGGGAAGACGACATGATCAAGTCCTCCGGCTTCCGGCTGGCCCCCTCCGAGATCGAAGACGCCATCCTCCGGCATCCGGCAGTGCGGGATGACGCGGTAGTGGGCATCCCCGACGAGGTCCTGGGCCAGAAAGTCGTGGCCATGGTGGAACTGGAGCCCGGTCACACCGCCTCCCAGGAACTGGCCAGCGACGTCATCAAATCCTGCCTGGACGTGCTGGGCATGTACAAGCTGCCCCGGGAAGTGGTGTTCATGGATTCCATCCCCCGGACGCCCACCGGCAAGATCCTCAAAAAGGTGCTGCGGAAGGACTATCCGGAGTATCCCACGAAGTACATACCCAAGGTAAAATAAGCTGCACCTGATAAAAAATCTCCGGGGGCGGGCGACCGCTCCCGGGGTTCTGTTTATATCCCTCCTTGACTTTTGCCAACTTTTATAAGCATAATCCTCCCGGCCCCAGCCGACCTTCTCCCCCACTGCTCCTCGGATCTAAACCGGCTACCGGGCTGGTTGGTCAAGTTATACCGGGTTCGCATAGAAACGCGACAAACTACGTAGGGGCGGTTCGCGAACCGCCCCTACAACTGTATGGCATTTCTTGCCCGGAAAAGGGAACATGGCATTACCCCACCGGAGTCCTGAATCGACATGGATGTTCCTGTAAAACTCTGCACCCGCTGCCATAAACCGGTAACGAAGCACTACGATGATTACGAGCTGTTCGAGGGCATGCACTGGCTCTGTTTCCACCTGGAGTTTGAGCACAACGCCGACCCGGACGAAAAATGCAGCGATCCCGGCTGCCCCTGGTGGCATATTGAAGTCTACCGAAAAAGATTACGGGAGCTGCATGAAGACCCGGAGAAGGTGCTGGAGGAGGCGATTGCTAAATTGGCTTCTGAATAATGCGGAGAAAGGGAGGACAAAAGGATGCGGCGGATAGCGGTGCTTTTCATGATAGCCACCCTGTGCCTGGCGCCGGCGGCCTATGGGGACCAGGCCGTGGACAAAGCCCTAATTTCGGCGGTAAAAGAAGCATCGTTATTTAAAATTCGAAGCAGCTTAACAAAAGTTCAGGAACTCTTGGCCAAGGGCGCAGATGTCAACGCTAAGGATAAAGAAGGCTGGACCGCCTTGATGTGGGCAGCAGGATACGGTTACTTGCCGGGCGTCCAGGCGCTATTAGCTAAGGGCTTGTCAATAATTAAGTGTTACAAACATGCTCGAGGAGATATGGAGTAGTTCCACTCTCCATGAAAATCATCTCTGACCATATTGATGGCTG
>JAGVPN010000199.1 GCA_020052215.1 Syntrophobacterales bacterium | reverse complement strand
TGTCCCACCCGGTAATCGCCCCCCTGAATGCAGATCGCCTTGCCGTGGACCAGGGCATCGGCCACCGCCCGATGGGCCCGGGACAACATCCGGGTCACCGTGGGCCGGGAAACTTGCATTCTTTGGGCCACCTCTTCCTGGGTCATTTCCAGGAAGTCGGCCAGGCGCATGGCCTCCAGTTCGTCCACCGTGATCACTATCTGCTGTAGGGATCTCAACGGAATGCCCCGGGGTTTAAAAAAAGTCACCCCCGGCTCAGTTTCCACCCACCGGCACTTTTTGGGTCTGCCCATTTTTTTACCTCAAGCGTGATGCTCTATTTTTAAGGTAATCCGGCAAACTGTCAAGGATAAAGCGAAAATCTCCCCTGGGACATTCCAGCCATTGACGAACCGGGGACGGCGACTTATGCTTAACTCACAGTGATATCAACCGTAAAGGAGTTGGGGTGAGCCAGACCTACCAGGAGCAGGTGGAAGAATGCGTCCGATTCATCACCCCCCGCCTGACGGCGCCGCCGGAGTGGGGGATCATCTTGGGGACCGGGCAGGGCCTCTGGGCCGCCCGGCTGGAGGGCGGGGGCGGCCTCCCTTATGAGGAACTGCCCCATTTCCCGCCGGCCACCAGCCCCAGCCACGCCGGCCACCTCGCTTGGGGCCGGGTGGCCGGCAAAGAGGTCATGCTCTGCCAGGGCCGCTTCCATGCCTACGAAGGCTATTCCCTGCGCCAGGTGACCTTTCCGGTGCGGGTGATGGCGAGCCTGGGAGTCCAGATCCTCATCGTCACCAATGCCGCCGGCGGCCTCAATCCGCTCTTTAAGGCCGGCGACCTGATGCTCATCCGCGACCATCTCAACCTGATAGGGGACAATCCCCTGGCAGGAGAAAATATCGACGCCTGGGGCCCCCGCTTCCCTGACCTGAGCCAGGTCTATGACCGGCGCCTGGGGGAGCAAGCGGAGACCGTAGCTCGCCGCCTGGGTATCGGCTTACGCCAGGGGGTGTACGTGGCGGTCAAAGGCCCCAGCCTCGAGACCCCGGCTGAAACCCGGTTCCTGCGCCAGATCGGGGCCGACGCGGTGGGCATGTCCACGGTGCCCGAAGTCATCGTCGCGGTTCATGCCGGTCTCCGGGTCCTGGGGATCTCGGTGCTCAGCAACCTCAATCTGCCGGATGCCATGGCCCCCATCGCCATTGAGGCCATCATCGACACCGTGGCCCGGGCCGAACCCCAACTGGTGGAGTTGTTGCTGGGAGTAATGCAGGAAGATTCCTGACGATTGCCGCGGTTACTTTTTCTTTTTTGTCGTCCTTTTGGCTTTCTTGGCAGGCTTGGGAGCTGCATTGGCCTCAGGGGACGGCGAGATTGATTGACTGGCGGCAGCCTCCGCCGGCGGCTTGGATGCGGCCGGGACTGCAGCCGCGGGGGGCGCCGCGGCCGGCCCCATCACATAGACCCGCTGTGCCGCGGGAAGCTTGCTCAGGTCTTGCCCGCAATGGGGACAAGACCTCAAAGGAAGGGGGGTTTGCGCTTGGCACCCCGGGCATTTCAACCACAACCCCATTATTTACCTCCAAAGGTTTTCTCTTAGCAATAGCAAAACGTCACCGATTCTTCAAGAAATTTATGTTTGCCCCGGCTGCTCAGCTAACTTTTGCGCCGGTAATACCGAGTAGGGGCGCACCTGTGTGTGCGCCCTCTTGGGGGGACACGCAGGTCCCCCCCTACAAAAATTGTCCATTGATCGCCAAAAGGTATAAAACTATGACGGGAGGCAACAACAACCATGAAGAAAATTGTCATTGAGACCGACCAGGCCCCGGCCGCCATCGGCCCCTATACCCAGGCCCTGGCCGCCGGCCCATTCGTGTTCATCTCCGGACAGATCCCCCTGGACGCCAAGGGCCGCCTGGTGGAAGGCGATATCGTGGTGCAAACCGTCCAGGTGATAGCGAATCTCAAGGCCATTCTGGCGGCCGTGGGGTTGGGGCTGAAGGATGTGGTGAAAACCACCGTCTACCTGGCTGATCTGGCCGATTTCCAGGAGATGAACCGGACCTACGGCGAGTTCTTCCCCCAACACCCGCCGGCCCGCACCACCATCCAGGTGGCCGGCCTGGCCCGGAACGTGTCCGTGGAAATCGACGCCATTGCAGTGAAGAAGGAGTGGCACACCTAAAGTTTGGAGGAGAGGTGGAGGGGAGGTAAATTCCTTATGTTTGGAGGTTCTTATACCGAGTTGCGATCAAAAGGTTATTTTTGTAGCCGCAGACTTTAGTCTGCGCCAGCGCAGGCTGGAAAGCCTGCGCCACCCTTTGATTGCAAATCGGCATTAAATCCCCTAAACCCCCCTTTAACAAAGGGGGACTTTAACAGCAATTCTTTGTAGTTCCCCCCTTTTTTAAAGGGGGGCAGGGGGGATTATAAAGCTTCCCATAACGGAAAAAACTTTTGGCAATTGCTATAATTTAAAGATTTGCTGGAACTCGGCTTAAATCTTGTCCATGGCCATGATGCGCTGCCGCCGCGCCTCGAACAGGACCACGGCGCCGGAGGCGGCGGCGTTCAGCGAGCCGATCTCCCGGGCGGACATGGGGATGGACGCCACCAGGTCGCACTGCTGCCGCACCCGGGGCCGCATCCCCTTGTCTTCGCTGCCGATGACCAGAGTTAAGGGCTGGGTCAGGTCCGTGCCATAAATCGTCTGGGGGGAATCGGCCGCGGTGCCGACAATCACCAGGCCGGCGTCTTTGAGGCGGGCCAGGCAATCGGCCAGGTTGGTCACCCGGTAGACCGCCAGGTATTCCAGGGCCCCGGCCGCGGCCTTGGCCACCACGGGCGTCACCCCCGCGGCCCGGTCCTTGGGGATGATGATACCGTGGGCCCCGGCCGCCAAGGCGCTGCGGCAGAGGTTTCCCAGGTTCATGGGGTCGGTGAGGCTGTCCGCCGCCACCAGGAGCGCCGGCCCGGTGAGCCTGGCCAGATCGTCCAGGAGTTCGGCCAGGTCCCGGTAAACATAACTGCCCCGACGGGCCAAG
>JAGVPN010000329.1 GCA_020052215.1 Syntrophobacterales bacterium | reverse complement strand
GGAGTTCTACCGCCCCCGGGAGGACGAGCCCCCGGAGATCATCGACATCGGCCTGGTGGGGGAAGTGACCGCGGTGAACACGCACCTCATCCGCACCCTGCAAGCCCAGCACTTCATCCCGGTGATCGCCCCGGTGGGGGTGGGAGAGGCCGGCGAAACCTACAATATCAACGCCGACCTGGTGGCCGGGGCGGTGGCCGCGGCCTTGGGCGCGGCCAAGCTCATTCTGCTCACCGACGTGCCGGGGGTCCTGGACCGGGACCAGCGCCTGATTTCCAGTCTCACCCGCCGCCAGGCCATCGCCCTGATGGAGGAGGGGGTCGCCGTAGGCGGTATGATCCCCAAGATCAAGTGCTGCCTGGAGGCCCTGGACGAAGGCGTGGCCAAGGCCCACATCCTGGACGGCCGCGCCCTCCACGCGGTGCTCCTGGAGATTTTTACCGACACCGGCATCGGCACGGAGATCGTCAGATAGTGAGCAGTAGGGTGCGTCCTACGCACCAGGAAATGACATGCAAGCTGACAACTTCAAGTCTGACTTCGCTGGAGAAAGATAGTGAACAATAACTGGATGGAACGCGCCGACAAAGTCGTAATGCACACCTACGGCCGGCAGCCGCTGGTGCTGGTCAAGGGCCAGGGCTGCCGGGTCTGGGACGATCAAGGCAGAGAGTACCTGGACTGCGTGGCCGGGCTGGCGGTGGTTAACCTGGGCCATGCCCACCCGGCCATCGCCAAGGCCGCTGCGGCCCAACTGACCCAGTTGGTCCACGTTTCCAACATCTACTACACCACCCCCATGGTGGAGCTGGCCGAAGCCCTGGTACAATTGTCCTTCGCCGACCGGGTTTTTTTCGCCAACAGCGGCGCCGAGGTCAACGAAGGGGCCATCAAGCTGGTGCGGCGCTACTCCCGGGAGCGCTTCGGGGCAGGGCGGCACCGGATCATCTGCATGGAGAACTCCTTCCATGGCCGCACCCTGGGGGCGCTCTCGGCCACGGGCCAATCCAAGTTCTGGCAAGGCTTCGACCCCCTGCTGCCGGGTTTTTCGTTTGTGCCCTTTAACAACCTGGACGCGGTGGTCAACGCCGTGGACGACACCGTCTGCGCCGTGATGCTGGAGCCCATCCAGGGAGAAGGGGGGGTCTGCCTGCCCTCGCCCGATTATTTAAAGGGGTTGCGGCAGTTGTGCGACGACCAGGGGCTGTTGCTGATCCTGGATGAAATCCAGACGGGCCTGGGCCGCACCGGGAAACTCTTCGCCCAGGAAAACTTCGGCATCACCCCGGATGTCATGACCCTGGCCAAGGCGTTGGCCAACGGCCTGCCCATGGGCGCGCTCCTGGCCACTGAAGACGTGGCTTCCGCCTTCGTCCCCGGGACCCACGCCAGCACCTTCGGGGCCGGGCCGGTGGTGGCCGCCGCGGCCAACACCGCCCTGAATCTGTTGAGCGCCCCGGAGTTTCTGGCCGGGGTGCGGGAACGGGGTTTTTGGTTAGAAAAGGGCTTATGCGCCTTGCAGGCAGAGCTCTCCGTCATCAAAGAGGTGCGGGGCCTGGGCCTGATGTGGGGCCTGGAATTGACCCAAGAGGGGACGCCGGTGGTGGCGGCCTGCCGGGAGCGGGGCCTGCTGGTCAACTGCACCCAGGGCAACGTCATCCGGTTGCTGCCGCCTTTGGTCATTACCGACCAAGAGATCGACGCGGCCCTGGCCACCCTGCGGGACGCCCTCAAGATGGTGTTTCCATGACCCGCCACCTGTTGACCATCTTGGATCTGAGCCGGGAGGAGATCGACCACCTCCTGGCCCGGGCCCGGGAACTCAAGGCCCTCCATCACCGGGGCCAGAACCCCACGCCGCTGACGGGGAAAACCCTGGCCATGATTTTCGACAAGCCCTCCACCCGCACCCGGGTCTCCTTTGAGGCGGGGATTGCCCAACTGGGGGGGTCCAGCATCTACCTGGCCCCGGGCCAGACCCAGATGTCCCGGAACGAGCCCGTGGCCGACACCGCCCGGGTGTTGTCCCGGTACGTGGACGGGGTGGTGGTGCGGACCTTCGCCCAGGACACGGTGGCGGAACTGGCCCGCCACGCCACCATCCCGGTGATCAACGGCCTCACCGACACCCACCACCCCTGCCAGGTCTTGAGCGACCTCATGACCATGCAGGAGCGCTTCGGCGATCTCACCGGACTCAAGGTGGCCTGGGTGGGGGACGGCAACAACATGGCCAATTCCTGGATCACCGCGGCCATGCACCTGGATTTCGCCCTGCACCTGGCCTGCCCGCCGGGCTACGAGCCCGACGCCTGCCTGCTGGCCCAGGCCAAACAGCAGGGCGCCCGGGTTTATATGGGCCAGGACCCGCAAGCCGCGGTGGCCGGGGCCCGGGTGATCAACACCGACGTCTGGGCGAGCATGGGCCAGGAGGAGGAGGCCGCGGCCCGTCTGGAGATTTTTAAGCCCTACCAGGTGAATGCCGAGCTTGTGAAATTAGCGGCCCCGGATGCCATCGTGCTCCACTGCCTGCCGGCCCACCGGGGTGAGGAAATCACCGCCGAGGTCTTGGACGGCCCCCAGTCCGCCGCCTGGGACCAGGCGGAAAACCGGATGCACTTCCAGAAGGCGCTCCTGGAGTGGCTTTTGGGATAGGGGTCAGGGATTAGGGATTAGAAAAAACCAGTGGCACAGGCTTTCCAGCCTGTGGCGATGCAGGGTGCGTTTTACGCACCCTGCATAAAAGGCTGGTGGTGCGTGGAACGCACCCTACATCTTGGGAACGAGTTACCCGGGAGAAACGGCGCTGATGAAAACCTTCGCCAAGATAATTTTCCTTTCCCTATTTTTCGGGGTTTTTCTCTGGGCCGGCCCGGCGGTGGCCGGCGAGGCCGGGAGGGTCTCCTGCTCCACCCCCGGATGTGGCTATCAAGATAGTCTGACTATCGGCGGCGGCAAGAAGTCGCCCTCGCTGACGGGCTACTGCCGGTCCACCAAGCAATTTGTGTACGTAAAACTGAAAAGCTGGGCAGGTTACCGGGAAACTGTTCCCGCCTGCCCCGATTGTCCGGAGGCGATCCTGCCGATTTATTCCGGTGGCAGGGTTGCCCAAATTCCCTGTCCCAAGTGCGGCAATTTAACTTTAAGTTTTGAAAGAAGGTTTAGGGTTGACTAAGCACATAATTTCATAAATTTCCGCCTTTCTTCTCCCCACCCCCCCGCTTGCGGGTGGAGAGGGAGAAAAAGGTTTTCTGGTTCCCAAGCTCCTGCTGGGGAACCAGTTACCCGGGAGAAACGGCCCTGATGAAAACCTTCGGCAAATTAGTGGCTATCGCCCTATTTTTCGGGGTTTTTCTCTGGGTCGCGGCGGCGGTGGCCGGACAAAAGGGGTTGGTGTCCTGCGCCACCCCCGATTGCGGTTATCAAGAATACCTGAGAATAGGCGGCGGTATGAGGTCACCAGGGGTTACGGGGTACTGCCGATCCAGCAAGAAATTTGTTTACCTAAAACTCAAGAGTCATGACGATTACCGGAAAACCCATTATTGCCCGGGATCTAAGGAACCGATGCAGGCTATTTACGACGGTTCCCAAGTTGCCGAAATTCCCTGTCCCAAATGCGGTCATTTAACCCTACACTATAAAAAAACCCTAATGTTTGACTAAGACGGGGCTGATGTTCACCCTTACGACCATAACTCGATCAATTCAGGACGGCATAATATGAGTGCAATCAAAAAAATTGTCCTGGCCTACTCCGGCGGCCTGGACACCTCGGTCATTCTCAAGTGGCTCAAGGAGACCTATCAGTGCCCGGTGGTGGCCTTTGCCGCGGACCTGGGCCAGGGCGAGGAACTGGCGGAGGTGGCGGAAAAAGCCCGAGCCACCGGGGCCGACGAGGTTTTTATCGAAGACCTGAAGGAAGAGTTCGTCCGGGACTTCGTCTGGCCCATGTTCCGGGCCAACGCCCTGTATGAGGGGGCGTATCTCTTGGGCACTTCCATCGCCCGGCCCCTGATCGCCAAGGCCCAGGTGGAGGTGGCCCTTCGAGTCGGCGCCGACGCGGTGAGCCACGGCGCCACCGGCAAGGGCAACGACCAGGTGCGCTTCGAACTCACCTACCAGGCCCTGGCCCCGGACCTCAAAATTATTGTGCCCTGGCGGGAGTGGGACCTGGCGGGCCGGGCCGAGTGCGTCGCCTACGCCCAGGCGCACGGCATCCCGGTGCCGGTGACCAAAGAAAAACCCTATTCCAGCGACCGGAACCTGTTACATATCAGCTTCGAGGGCGGCATCCTGGAAGACCCCTGGGCCGAGCCGCCCGGGGATATGTTTGTGCTCACCAAATCGCCGGAAGCGGCCCCGGATCAGCCGCAATACGTGGAAATCGACTTTGAGCAGGGCGACCCGGTGGCGGTGGACGGGGTCGGCTTCAGCCCCGCTAATCTCCTGGCCCGGCTCAACGGCCTGGGCGGCGAACACGGCATCGGCCGGGTGGACCTGGTGGAAAACCGCTACGTGGGCTTGAAATCCCGGGGGGTATACGAAACCCCGGGCGGCGCCATCCTCCGGGCGGCGCACATGGCGGTGGAATCCCTTACCCTGGACCGGGAGGTGATGCACTTACGCGATTCCCTCATGCCCCGGTACGCCGAACTCGTCTATTACGGCTACTGGTACGCCCCGGAGCGCCAGGTACTGCAAAAGCTCATCGACGCGGCCCAGCAGCCCGTCACCGGCGCCGCCCGGCTGAAACTCTATAAAGGCAACGTCACGGTAGTGGGGCGCAAAGCCCCCAAATCACTCTACCAGCCATCCCTGGTGACCTTCGAGGCCGGGGGCGATTACCAGCAGGCGGACGCCACCGGCTTCATCCGCCTTAACGCCCTGCGCCTGAAGATCGCTGCCAAGCTGGAGGGGAAGTAAGTTCAAGGTTTTCAACTTTGAACTTTGAACCGACAATCGATTACCGCCCGGTGGCCCGCTGCCGCGTCTGCGGCCATTTCCAAAAGCTGGCCGGCCCCGGGGACCTGGATCAGGGCGCTTGTGGGGCCTGCGGCGCCCATCGGCCGGAGCATAGGACGGGCGTCCTGGCATCCTGAGACGATAGTGCTTAGTTGCATAAATAACCGAGAGATAAAAAAAGCCTTGTAGCCATAACCGGGTATTTAAAGTCCCCCTTTTTTAAAGGGGGATTTAGGGGGATTATCAAGCGCTTATCTAATCCCCACCTTACCCCCCTTTAGAAAAGGGGGGAATTTTCCCCCATAGTTAATATGCGTTAGATTAATGCAATCAACCAATTGGGGCCACGAAAGGCCGTAACTGCATTATCTGAGGTAATTATGAGCACCACAGGTATCGTTGCCGCGTTGCTGTTAGCCTTATCTCTCTTAACGCCCGGCCAGGGCCGGTGCGATGAACTGAGCGAGTCCTATTTCCCCCTGCAAGAAGGCAGGCGGTGGGAGTACAATGTTACCTCGGATCAGGGCGAAACCAAAAAATTACTCATTACCAATCTGGCCCCCCGGGAAGTGCAGGGCGTCAAAGTGACGCCCCGGAAATGGGAGTTGGGCGGATCGATTTTTATCGAGTTAATGAAACAGGATGATACCGGAATCTACCGCTACGCCGAGCAATCAGGCGAAAACGCTCCGCCAAGCCTGATAACGCCGATGGAATGCCATCTTAAGTTTCCCATCGCCCAGGGCAATAGCTGGAACATGGCCACCAAGGTGGGAAACAGCGCTTTGAACGTCAGCCTAACCATTGAAAGCGTGTCAGATGAGGTCAAGGTTCCGGCCGGGACTTTTAAGGATTGCCTCAAGATCAAGCAGGTGGGCGAAAATGATGCCGGGTCTGGCGTCATGGGATACGAATGGTATGCCCCCAAAGTCGGCGTCGTTAAGAGCATGGTCACCATCAAGCAAAAAACCAAAGAGGGGATCAAATCTGAACACCGGGTCTACCAGTTGGTGTCCTTTAAGCCCTGAGGGGCAGGGCCGGCACCCGGCACAAGGTAGGGCGAAACCACGCGATTGCATGAGTCTTTACATAAAAAATCAAATCCCCCTAAATCCCCCTTTTCCAAAGGGGGACTTTCTAAGGGATGCTGCGATGTTCCCCCCTTTGGAAAAGGGGGGCAGGGGGGATTTTTCATTACCGGGAGTGAGCCGCCATTGGCTCATGCACGTTTAGCTTATAACCTCACAAGGAAGGTCGCGTATGGCGCAAAAACCCTGGGGCGGACGTTTCGAGGGCACAACCGACCAGTCGGTGGAGGATTTCACCTCATCGTTGAGCTATGACCGGCGCCTTTACCGCCAGGACATCGCCGGCTCCATCGCCCACGCCCGGATGCTGGCCCGGCAGGGCATCATCACCGTGGCTGAAGGGGAGCAGATCGTGGCGGGGCTGACGGAGATCCGCCGGGAGATCGAGGCCGGGGAGTTCGAGTTCGACCCGGCCTTGGAAGACATCCACATGGCCATCGAGTCCCGGCTCACCGCCCGGCTGGGGGAGGTGGGCAAGAAGCTCCACACCGCCCGCAGCCGGAACGACCAGGTGGCCCTGGACGTGCGTCTCTACCTGGCGGGAGAGGTGGAGGGCCTCATCGCTGATCTCGCGGACCTGCGCCTGGCCGGGGTGCGCCTGGCCCACCGGCACCAGGGCGTCATCCTGCCCGGCTACACCCACCTGCAGCGGGCCCAGCCCATCCTTTTCGCCCACCATCTCCTGGCCTATGACGAGATGTGGCGCCGGGACATCGAGCGCCTGCACGAATCCCTGAAGCGCATCCAGGTCTCGCCCCTGGGGGCCGCGGCCCTGGCCGGCACCACCTTTCCCATCGACCCCGCCGCGGTGGCCGCCGAGCTCGGTTTTCCCCGGGTCTTCAGAAACAGCCTGGACGCGGTGAGCGACCGGGATTTTCTCTTGGAATTTGCCGCCCATGCCAGTATCATCATGGTGCATCTGAGCCGGTTGGCGGAAGAGCTCATCCTCTGGTCCGCCTCGGAGTTCGGGTTCGTGGCG
>JAGVPN010000390.1 GCA_020052215.1 Syntrophobacterales bacterium | reverse complement strand
TCAAACAAGTAATAATCCGAATTGTAGGGGCGGTTCGCGAACCGCCCCTACGGTGGTTGCGACCATAAAGCCAGAATTACCTTTATGACGGCAACTTGGTATTAGTCGCCGGCCTCTTATCTACCATGACGTTACTTCCGCTGGGGTTCCCAGCGGGAGGCGGCCTCATTATAAACCATGGGCTGCCCGTTGATTTCGCAGGTCCACTGATTGCCGACTTTGCGAACCTTTCTCGCTTCCGCGGGCGCCAGGGGGGACAACTCGTCCGGCGTTCCCACGGTGCTCTGCATATAGGGGGTCTTCGGGGGTTGCACGATCTCTGAGGCGGCAAATCCACTTCCCGACAGGATCAACAGCGCCGCTACCCCAGCCATCCAGGCAAGATGAGTCTTGACGTGCATCTCTTCAACCTCCTGCCCCGGAGAAGTCAGGAAGTAAGGTGGGCAGTGCCCACCCAACATCACGACAAATCGAGTTCGGGCAATGCATCGCAGTGCGGGTGAGTCGCGGTCTTCTTATCTGCCATGACGTTACTTCTGCTTTGGTTGCCAACAAGAGGCGGCGTCATCATAAATCATCAGCCGGCCATTCTGTTCACAGGTCCAATGATTGCCCACTCTGCGAACATTTTGCGCGCCCACGGGCGCCAGGGGGGACAACTCGTCCGGCGTTCCCTGGGTGCGCTGCTTGGTGGCTTCGACATCCGGGTTTTTGTAGCCTGAAGACGAGGCGCAGCCACTTCCCAAGAAGATCAACAGCAACGCGGCCACAGCCATTCCGGCCAGAGGATTCTTAACACGCATGGGTTAAACCTCCTGTCCTGAAGAAGTCTTTGAAATTCACCAGGATAGCTCACAGGGTCATCATAAATCTTTTCCCCAACATTGACAATTGATTATGATAATATACCAGGGAAGATTTTTTCGAGCTCCGTTTCCGGCTGGTCAGGCGGTCCACCACCAATCCCCTGATAAACCGTAAGTCCCGCCAACCGGAATAGATCTCCAATCCAGCGATTAGGGAGTGCGCACCTCACGTGATTAACGCCAAGCACCTCAAAACCACCCGGCAGCCGCGATACTTCAGATGCACCGGCGCCTTCCTGCTCCTGTGGGCTGGGGCCATCGTCTGGGGCGTCCTGCCCATCCCCACGGCAGGGGCCGCGCCCCGCGCCGCCGTTCCGGAAACCTCCTTTGATTTCGGAAAAATCACCGAAGACCAGGCCATGACCCACACCTTTGTGATCAAGAACACCGGCACGACGCCGTTAAATATCGAGTATGTGGACCCGGATTGCGCCTGCACCGTGCCCAAATACGATAAAACCATCCCCCCCGGCGGCCAGGGGGACATCACCCTGACCCTCAAACCCTTTTCGGTAATCCACCGGTTCAAGAAGGAAACCAAGGTCAGGCTCAATGACCCGGACCAGCCCATGTTGAACCTGATCATGACGGGAACGGCCCAACCCTTCATCGAGATCAAACCCAGCCATATCGTGCGTTTGCGAGGCTCCCCCAATGATGATCTCCGGGGCCAGGTGCGCTTCATCTCCCACCTGCCCACGGCCTTTAAGATCGCCAGCTATCGCACCAACATCCCGGATAAGATCGAAGTGACCCTGAAGCCGGAAGCGCCGGACAAGATATATGTCCTGGAGGTGCGCAACAAGTTCCAGCAGGGTGGCCCCTATGCCGGCCTGGTGGAACTGTTCACCAACTCCGAGAAGCGGCCCCGCCTCATCGTCAGGGTCTTTGGGGAAATTTATTTGCCTTCGGCGGGCGGCCAGTAAAGCAGCATCTCATTGAGCAGGTGGATGGCAAAAGTCCGGGCCGCCTGGCGCATTAACAGTTCACGTTCCTTGGGAGCCGGCGGGCCGGGATTGACCGGTGAACTCAGGCTGATCCGATCCTGGCAGGCAAACAGGGTGTCGCCCCCCCGGGTGATGGCCCCGGACACCACCAGGTCGGCGTCGATCTTGCCCCTGAGGAACCGGAAGACCGCGCCCCGGACCGCCACAAATTGCACCACGCCGTTGACGAGAGCGTCTCCCTGGGGAGCAAGCTTGAGCCCGTTGGCCCTCCAGGCCTGGGTCAACTCTTCCATCAAGAGGCCCTGAAAGGTATCGGCGGCCACACCCTGGGCCGTGGAAACCTCGAAGGGCGTCAGGACATACGTCGCCTGGGCCGGGGTGAACTCCGGAGCTCGATAATAAGCCGTGAGATAGCGGCCGGGCGCGAGCGCCACCCCCGGCGGGGTGGCCGGCGCCAGGCGGGGCATGCAGCCCCAGAGGCAAACCAGACAAAGGGCCGGAACCAGGCCCAAGGAGGTGCGCTTTCTAATCCCCATGGTCATCTGATTACCATAAACTGTCGTCCTCTGCCAAACCATTTAACCATTTCCCGCCGGAAAAAGAGGATCGTCCGGGGCGGGGCGCCCAACCCCCAGCATCTTATCTTAATCGTGTCTCGCTTAATGCTTGAACAAAATTTCAAGAGAGATTATGGTTTGACTAATTCAAAGGGAGGCCTGTCATGGGCCTGAATAAACTGATTCAAGAGAAACGTCGGGAAATACTGGAAATCGCCGCCAGGCATGGCGCCTATAACGTCCGCCTGTTTGGCTCCGTGGCCAGAGGTGAGGCGGATGACGCAAGCGATGTGGATATTCTGGTGGAATTGGAGCCAAATCGCAGCCTTTTGGATTTGGGGGGCTTCTTGGCGGACCTGGAAGTCCTTTTGCAATGTAAGGTTGATGTTGTAACCGAGAGAGGCTTGAAAAACCGCATCCGTGAGCGCGTGCTGCAAGAGGCGGTACCGTTATGAGGGATGATCGCGAAAGACTGCGGGATATCATCGCAGCCATTGAACATATTGCTAAATACGCCGTCCAAGGCCCCGTTGCGTTTCAGGCTGATGAACTGATTCAGGCTTGGTTCCTGCGACATCTCCAGATTATCGGCGAAGCCTGCCGTTCCTTGTCAGAATCTCTGAAAAATAGCCATCCCGCAATTCCCTGGTCGAAGATCATCGGCATGCGGCATATTCTGGTGCATGACTATTTCGACATCGACTTGCCGCTGGTCTGGAACGTGGTAGAGCGCGAATTGCCGGAATTGAAGAAACAGGTAACCACCATCCTCAATGAGCTGGGAGGGAGTTGAATGGGCGTTCCGGTGATGAAGATATTCTGCATGACCATCGCTCAGTTGCAATTTTCCCGTTAAAAAAAGGCAGATCGGTTGAAGACCTGCGTCCATCCTACATTTTACTTTTTGGATTTATCTTGATCTTAACCGTAAGGGCGGGTGGTTGTGCCTCGGCAGCGACGATGATTAAGCATAGGGATTGCGAACCATTTAGCCTTATTAGGCAAGAACTTGCCCACTATCCGCACCCATGGTAACCTTTGGTAAAATCGCCCAGTGGGCCGCCAGCCTGCTGGCCCTGTTGTTGATCGGCAGCCTGGGCTTCGTCTGGCTGGAAGGTTGGAGTTTCTTCGACGCCCTGTACATGACGGTGACCACCCTCACCACCGTGGGCTACGGGGAGACCCATCCCCTGGACCGGATCGGGCGAATCTACAACATGGTGCTCATCCTCACCGGCATGGGGGTCATGCTCTACATTGTGGGCTCTCTGGCCCGGGTGGTGATCGAAGGGGAGCTCCAGACGGTCCTGGGAAGGCGCAAATTGATCAAACATATCAGAAAGCTGAAAAATCATTACATCCTCTGCGGCTTCGGGCGCATCGGCGAAATTATCGCCCGGCATCTCAAAGACCGGGGCCTGTCCCTGGTGGTGGTGGAACACCATCAGTCCATGGCCCCCCGCCTGGAAGAGTTAGGCTATTATTTCATCATCGGTGACGCCACCCGGGAAGAGATCCTCCTGGAGGCGGGCCTCGAACGGGCTAAGGGGCTGATATCAGTGGTTTCCACGGACGCGGACAACGTCTACGTCGTGTTGACCGCCCGCAGTCTCAACCCCAATCTCTTCATCGTGGCCCGGGGGGAGGACATCGGCTCGGAAAAGAAACTGCTCCGGGCCGGGGCCAACAAGGTGGAGTCGCCCTATCGCATGGGCGGGCAAAAAATGGCCCAGACCATCATGCGCCCCACGGTGGTGACCTTCATGGAACTGGCCATGAAGGAGGGGGTGGACTGGACCATGGAGGAGATCGCCGTGGGCCCCGCCTCTCCCCTCCAGGGGGTGCCGCTGTCGGACTCGGGGATCCGCCAAAACCTGAACCTCATCCTGGTGGCCATCAAGCGGGCTGACGGCGAGATGCTCTTCAACCCCAGCCACGAGACCCCGATTCTGGGCGGAGACACCCTCATTGCCCTGGGCCTGCGGAAAAACCTGGACGCCCTGGAGCAGATGGTGCAGTGAGGCGGAATAGCTATCAGCGGTCAGCTTTCGGTCTTCAGCCAAAGAACAGGTTGAGACGTAACCTGTAGGGCGGGCACTGCCCGCCGATACCTCTGATTAATTGGTGCGTAAGACGCACCCTACGCAAGAATTTTTCAGGTCAGGAGGGTGTCATGGCGCAAGCAAAAATCGGCCGGGGCATACAAATAACCTTTTTGGGCCACTCGGCCTTTAAATTGGCCGGCCCGGGGGTGAACGTGCTCATCGACCCCTGGCTCAGCAACCCGGTGCTCCACACCCCGGTGGATAAAGTAGGGCCGGTTGACCTCATCCTGGTGACTCACGGCCACGGCGACCACGTGGGCGAAACCGTGGCCGTGGCCCGACACACCGGCGCCCCGGTGGTGGCCATCCACGAGCTCAGCGTCATCCTGGCCCGGCAGGGCGCGCCTGAGGTCATCGGCATGAACAAGGGCGGGACGGTCGCGGTGGCCGGGTGCAAGGTCACCATGACCCAGGCGGTGCACTCCTCCACGGTGGACGAGGGCGGCAGACTCATCGCCGCCGGCGACCCGGCAGGCTTCGTGGTGGAGTTTCCTAATGGCTTCGTGGCCTACCACGCCGGCGACACTGCGGTCTTTAAAGACATGGAACTCATCCGGGAGATCTACCATCCGGAGCTGGCCATGCTCCCCATCGGCAGCCATTACGTCATGAGCCCGGCCGAGGCGGCCCTGGCCTGCCGGATGCTCAAACCCCGCTGGGTCATCCCCATGCATTACGGCACCTTCCCGGTGCTCACCGGCACGCCGGAGGAATTGATTGAACGCCTGCAAGGGGAGCCGGAGATCACGGTGATTCCTTTGAAGCCTGGAGAAAGCGTTGAGTAAATAAACGGGAGGCTAAGATATGGAAGAAAATATCCTTTACTATGGAGATAATATAGATGTTCTTGACCTTCATTTTAAAGATGAATCAGTCGATATAGTTTACCTTGACCCCCCATTTAAAAGCAATCAAAAGTATAATGTTTTATTTGCCGAGCAGGATGGTTCGAGGTCAAAAGCCCAAATTAAAGCCTTTGAAGATACTTGGAGGTGGGATGAAGCGGCAGTAGCTACTTACAAGAAAATTGTGGAATCAGGCGGCAATATCTCAAAACTTATGCAAGCGCTTCATGGTTATATTGGCGGCTGTGATATGTTGGCTTATTTGTCTATGATGACTCCACGCCTAATTGAACTTCGCAGAGTTTTAAAAGCAACGGGAAGCATCTTCTTACACTGTGATCCAACAGCTAGCCATTACCTTAAGTTGCTTTTGGATGGTATTTTTGGTTCAGTAAACTTTAAGAATGAAATTATTTGGCATTATCGTAAATGGCCTTCAGGTAAATATGCATTTCAAAGAAATCATGACATTATTCTTTTCTACTCTAAATCTGATAGCAAAAATCGAATATTCAATCAGCTATTTATGGATCGCGCCCCGTCAACCTTGAAACGATTCGGCACAGCAAAAATTGTATCAGGTTATGATGAAGTGGGTCGGCGAGTTCCTTCCCGTACCGAAGAAGAAGACTCTCTAGGAGTTCGCCAGGATGATGTCTGGGATATTGGCAGAGTACCACCTGTGAAACAACTTTTTCCAACTCAAAAACCGGAACTATTAATAGAGAGAATTTTATTAGCAAGCAGTAAAGAAGGAGATACGGTACTTGATCCTTTCTGTGGCTGTGGAACTACCATAGTTACCGCTCAAAGGCTGAATCGAAGGTGGATAGGCATTGATATTACTCACCTGTCCATTAGTTTAATTAGGAACAGAATTAGGGATGTGTTTGGAGAAAATGTGCCTTACAAGGTTATTGGGGAACCCGTTTCAATGCCGGATGCTGAGAAATTGGCCAAAGAAGATCCTTACCAATTTCAATGTTGGGCATTAGGACTGGTAGGCGCACGCCCTGCAGAACAGAAAAAAGGGGCAGATCGTGGCATCGACGGGCGTCTTTACTTTCATGATGAATCTAAGGGGGTTAAGACAAAACAGGTGATCTTTTCGGTAAAATCAGGACATACATCAGTAGCTCACATGCGAGATTTAAAAGGGGTTTTACAACGGGAGCAGGCCGAATTAGGGGTGCTAATCACCTTAAAGGAGCCAACCCAACCCATGCGGGTTGAAGCTGCTGAAGCGGGACGGTATGACTCGCCTTGGGGGACGAGTCATCCGCGTATGCAAATTCTTACTATCAGGGAACTTCTAGACCATAAAAAAATAAACTTACCGCCCTCTCGGGTGAATGTTACTTTTAAGAAGGCTGATAAAGTAAAAGAAAACAACAACAATAACTTAATATTACCATTGGAACCATCAGAGAATTAATCAAAGTAGCCATAGGGCGTGCTAGGCACGCCGCCAGGGTTTGGCGTTTATTGGCGGCCACGGGCCGCCCTATGATACTTAAAACCGCGAACCGGAGGAAAGATTGCGCCGCAAAAAGGCCTGGCAGGTTTACCCGGAACAGCCGGAGTTGGTGGCCGCGGTCATGGCCCGGCACAACCTCCCCCGGCTGGTGGCCCGCGTCCTGTTGAATCGGGGGCTGGCCGCGGAGGGCGACATCCTGGCCTTTCTGGACCCCTCCCTGGAGCGCCTGAATCCCCCCTTCGAACTGCCGGACCTGGAAGCCGCCGCCGCCCGTCTGGGCCGGGCGGTGCGCCAGGGAGAGCCGGTGGCCGTCTATGGCGACTACGACGCCGACGGCATTACCGCCACCGCGGTCCTGCACCAGTTCCTGCGGGAGTTGGGCCTCAATTGCATTCCCTACATCCCCGACCGGCTGACCCAGGGTTACGGCCTCAAGATTGAGGCTCTGAAAGAGCTGGCGCCTAAGACCCGGCTCGTGGTCACGGTGGACTGCGGCATCAGCGACGCGGCGGAGGTGGCCTGGGCCAAGGCTCAGGGCCTGGAGGTGATCATCACCGACCACCACGAGATTCCCCCGGAGCTGCCCGACGCCCTGGCCGTGGTCAATCCCAAGCGAGTCGGCCACGCTTATCCCTTCGGCGAGCTGGCCGGGGTGGGGGTGGCCTTGCTCCTGGCCCTGGGGGTGCGGGCGGATCTTAGGGCCGATGGCTGGTTCAGGCAGCACCGGGAGCCCAACCTCAAGTCTTATCTGGACCTGGTGGCCCTGGGCACCGCCGCCGACGTGGTGCCGCTGGTGGGGGAAAACCGCATCCTGGTGCGCCAGGGGCTCAAGGTCCTGGAGGAGAGCCGCCGCCCCGGGATCATCGCCCTGAAGGAAGTCACCCAGTTGGAAGGCAAGCCCATTTCCTATCAGAACGTGGTCTTCCAACTGGCGCCCCGGCTCAATGCCGCCGGCCGGATGGGCCAGGCCCGGTGCGCCCTGGAACTGCTGCTCTCCGACGACCTGGCCCAGGCCCGGGTTCAGGCCAGATATCTGCACAATCTCAACCGGCAGCGCCAGGCCCTGGAAGAAGCGGTCCTGAAACAGGCCCGGGCCTTGATCCGCCGACGCGGTCTGGAAACGCGGCCGGTGCTGGTCCTGGCCGAAGAGGGCTGGCACCCCGGAGTGATCGGTATCGTGGCGGCCCGGCTGGCGGACGAATACCACCGGCCCGCGGCCCTGGTGAGCCTGGTAAACGGCCGGGGCCGGGGCTCGGCCCGGTCCGTCGAAGCCTTTCACCTGTTCAAGGGGCTGCACGCCTGCCGCCAGGTGCTCCACAAATACGGGGGGCATGCGGCGGCGGCGGGCTTCGAGTTGGCCGCGGACCAGGTGCCGGCCTTACAAGACCTCCTGGAGCAGGCCTTCCACGAGCAGGTGGGTCTTGAGCCACCCCGGCCCACCCTCAAAGTTGACGCCCAGGTGGAGTTGCACGAACTGGATAGCACCTTTAACCGGCACCTGGAGACCTTAAGACCCTTCGGCCCCGGCAACCCGGCGCCGGTGATCGTCTGCCTGGGGGTGCAATGCCTGGGCTCCCGGGTAATAAACCAGCGGCATTTGAAGGTGCAGTTGACCCAGGGCGGCAACGTCCTGGAGGCCATCGCCTTTGATATGGCCGCCCACCATCCCCTGGACGGCACTCTGGACGTGGCCCTGGGCGCCAGGATATCGCATTACCAGGGGCGGACCTCCCTGGACCTCCGCCTGCTGGACTGGGGCAAGCCCTGAAAAAAGTTTGCCTCTTCTCCCCTGCGTCAATCAAGCGATCTGCATCCGGCGAGGTCAAGTGTCGGGATGCATAAATGGCAGAGCATCCCGGGGACTCCGGAGCGCCGCCGAAGTCTAGACTTCTCTCACCCCGACACCCACACTGGCGACCCCGCCGGCTGGTCCGGAAAACCCTGAAAGTTTCCCGAGGCAAAAGATCCGGGGGTTCCGCCCAACTCCGGGGTTCAGGCGGTTTTATCGAGATGTTTGAGAAACAACGGCAGGTTATTCAGCGACCGGCGGCGATAGAAATTTATTAACCGCTCGCGAATTTCAGCCCCTTCGTCACCCATTTCAGCCAGGATTTGCTCCGTCAGGGGAGTCAAGTCTTCGTGGCCCATGGTTTCGGTTCGCTTGTTGCGCTTCATCGCCCGCTCTCAGAGGTTTATTCAATATAACTTCAATTTTCATGCCAGGCGTTCAAGCACCGAAATTTGCTCCGGAAGCGCACCTTGAAAAGTTCCGGGTTCAAGGTTCAAAGTTCAAAGTTGGGGGTATGCCCATCATGAACTTTTCGTGATTTACCGGTAGTCCAAAGGTCCATGAGGAACTGCCTTGATCGCCCCCGAGGGTTCAATCAGTTAAGGCCATTTACGGCCTTTTCCAGAAAAACTATGAGCCCCAGATCAGCCGAAAGAAATTTTGCATGAAAAGGCGGAACTCACGGCCCATGGCCACCTCCTGGGCTACGGCGCGAGCCACCATGGCTTCGGGGTCGGCCCCTGAGCCCGTCAAGGCCCACTCGCCGTCGTGTTTGAGCCAGGTAGCCACATCCAGGGCCGCGGCATGGTTATCGAACTGCAGCCCCACCACCCGGGGGTTGTCCGCCAACCCCAGGGCCTCCACCGGCGCCGCGGCCGATCTGGCCAGGAGGCTGACTCCGGCCGGCAACGGCGGCAGCACCCCCTGGCCGTGCCATTTGAACAGGTTGAGTTGAGACGGCAACCCCTGAAAGACCGGGTGCGCCATACCCGCGGGGGTCAACTCCCCGGTGATGAAGCCCACGGATTTTTGGGGCAGGGGGCCGACCCGGCATCCCAGCACATGGGCCAGCAACTGGTGTCCCAGACAAAATCCCAGATAGGCTTTCCCCGCCGCCAACCCTTCCCGGATCCGGGCC
>JAGVPN010000382.1 GCA_020052215.1 Syntrophobacterales bacterium | reverse complement strand
GCCGCCACTTCGTTTACCGAGGCGTAGATGGCCATCTCTGGTTGCCTGAGAATGACGTCGGCCACCTTTCTCAGAGCGGTTTTCAGGGAGGGATAAAGCCCCCGAAGCCTGATTAAAGTACCGGTTTGCGGGTCTCTATGGACGGGGTCAGGGGCCATTATCTCCATAATCCAATCTCCCACATCTCTCAAAATAAAATAGTTATTCCCTACGTTAATATAACTTGGTGGAAAAAGTAAAGATAAGTCTTCAAGTCTTTTAAGATTATTGCCCGGTATAGATTCGAGTCAGCTTTTTCCCCGACCTATAGCAACCGCTGGACCATTTTTAGGGCTTCCTCACGGGTCTGGACCATGCCCTCCCACTGGGCTTCCTCCACCGCGGTGAGCAGTTGCCGGAACCGGGGGCCCGGCGCGAGCCCCAGGCGGATCAAATCATGGCCGCTGAGCAACTTGGGGTGGCGTTCTTGCGGCTCCAGGCGCTCTTTTAAAAACTGGTAGGCCGCGTCCGCCAGATCAGCCAACACCGCCTCGGAATCCGCCGGCTTCAGAGGCCCCTGTCCCGCCAGGCTATCAGCCATAGCCAGGGCAAAGAGGCCCGGTAGTTCAGGCCGGGCCGCCCTCACCAGCCGCCCCAGGGCCCTGAAGCTCAGTTCCCGCTCCCGGAAAGCCGGCAGCAACAGAAACGGCCGCATGTGCATCTGGATGAGGCTGGTTACCGTCCTGGTCTCAGCCTGGCTACACCGCAACCTTGAGGCCACCCGGCTGAAAATCTCCAGCCCCACTTTTTCGTGGAAGTAAAAGGTGTAGCGCGCAGGATTGCTACGGCGCACCTGCACCTGGGGCTTGCCGGCGTCATGGAACAGGGCGGCCAGTTTCAAGAGCGCCGTCTTGGGGGGCTGGTGGGCGTAGCGCACCACCTCCGGCGCCATCTCCCCAAAATACGCCGTGGGCGCGGCCAACACCTCCTCCAGGGCGGTCACGGTCGCCATAGAGTGGCCGAAGACATCCAGGTGATGGTAGCCATTCTGCTCCACCCCTTTCAGGTCATCCAGTTCCGGAAACACCCGGCCCAGAAGGCCCACCGCCTCCATGGCCCTTAGCGCCGGGGTGGCCGACGGCACCCCCAGGAGCAGGAATAACTCCTGGTGCACCCTTTCGGCCGCCACCCGGGAAAATTCCGGGGCCGCCCGGCGGATGGCCGCCGTGGTTGCCGGAGTGATCTGAAAACCATGCGTGGCGGCAAACCGATAAGCCCGGAGGAGTCGCAGGGGGTCGTCATGGAAATTTTCCGGGGCCACCATCCTGAGCCGGCCCCGAGCCAGGTCGGCCAGGCCGCCCCAGGGGTCGATGAGCCTGGGCGGACCCTGCCCCAGGACGGCGTTCAAGTCCACTGCCAGGGCATTGAGGGTAAAATCCCGGCCCGCCAGATCCCCCTCCAGGCTGGGGGCCCGGAATTCGGCCAGGTCCAGAACCTCCCCTTGCCACACTACCCGGGCGGTGCCCTCGGCTTCATCCAGGAGTACATAGGTCCCGCCCAGGGCGGAAGCCAGGTCCCGGGCCAACTCCAGCGTCTGGGCCGAGACCGCCAGGTCCAGGTCATGGGCAACCCGGCCCAGGGCCAACTCCCGCACCGAGCCGCCCACCAGATAGATCTCGAGAGACCGGGCCGCGGCCAACTTCCCCAGGGTCACCAGCGCCGGACGGCTCGCCAGATAGCCAAGGCCATGGTCCAGGTTGTTTAGGAGAATCCTGGTTGCCAGGGGAGCCAGGGCTGGGGTAAACTGGTGCTGTAAGCCGGTGGTGTCGATGGGGCAATCTCCCTTAATGATGCCGAGAACCGCAGGCGGCGCCGCCCAGAAGACCGGCCGCGCCATGGCAGAGCGATGCTACTGATGATCTTATGCTTTATTATAAATAATTCATTCACGAATTCTCAATTTTTTTGAGCCCTGGCCGCTCTTAAGGGTTCAGGGACAAACGGGCAACTTTCCCGCTCGCCATTTTCCCATTTTTCCATATAAAGGATGGCAAAAGTCCATGGCAGCCCGCCCCGGAAGATCCGTGTTTATCTGTCAGAACTGTGGGTACCAGGCGCCCAAATGGCTGGGCCGCTGCCCCGATTGCGGCACCTGGAGCTCCATGGCCGAAGAGGTGACTCCCTCCTCACCCGTGCCTGAGGTGCAGTTGCCGACCCGGCGCCAAGCCCCCCAGCCGTTGATCCACCTGCAAGCGCCCCCCGAGGTCCGCCGGGTGAGCGGCCTGACGGAATTCGACCGCACCTTAGGGGGCAGCGTGGTCCACGGGTCCGTGGTCCTTCTGGGGGGCGATCCCGGCATCGGCAAATCCACCTTGATGCTCCAGGTGCTGGACCGGCTCTGCCGCCAGGGCCTTAAAGGCCTCTATATCTCCGGAGAGGAGTCCGAAACCCAGATCAAACTCAGGTCCGATCGCCTGGGACTAACTTCCCCGGGGCTCTTGGTAGCCACGGAGACCTGCCTGGAAAATATTTTTGGGGGTATTCAATTGACTCCAGTATCCACAATATGTAGTATTTTTAGTTATGGAGGATTACCCCCGGACACTCTCTGAGTTCGAAGAAAAGTTTT
>JAGVPN010000485.1 GCA_020052215.1 Syntrophobacterales bacterium | reverse complement strand
GCTGGTGGCCCGGGAATTCGACTCCAGGACGAATTACGCCCGCTTGCAGGCGCTTTTCGAGGGGGCTACCCGGCCGCGCCAGGAGGTCTAGTGTTATGCTTCATAAATTGTATGGCAATTATTTTGCCCGGACCTCCCAAAAGCCCTTTTAAAGTCCCCCTTTCCTAAAGGGGGACTTTAAACACCCAGCCTTCAAGATAGGGCTTGTTTTTTACCATATAATTTATGGATTACAACACTAGGGCCAACCCGCTCAATAATCCAACTTTTTCTCGCGGATAAACTGATCCACTTGCGCGAAAACCTCCTGGTTGCCGCAGAAATTGCCGGTCTGGATGTTTTCGCGGCAGCGGTCCAGGCGCGCCTCGAAGGCGGGGATGATCTCCGGCCGGGGGTGAAAGCCGGTGAAATACCGGCCGTATCCCAGCCGGTCGATATAAAAGGCGTTCAAAAATTGCTCGAAGGCGTTTTTGATGGGAAAGGAGATCACCGGCTTGCCGAAGAACAGGGCCTCGGAGGTCAGGGTGTGGCTGCCGCCGCACACCACGTAGCGGCAGGACGAGAGGTCGTCCAGGAAGCCGGCCTCGGAGTTTTTCTTGAAGATGAGGTTGCCTTCGGTGCGCGCCTCGTCAAAGCCGTAGACCAACACCTTCGAGGGGATGGCGCTCAGGAAGGGGAAAAAACGCTTGAAGGTGGTATACCCCTGGTAGGCCACCACATGGTCGCCCAGGCTGGGCCGGCGCTCGATGACGCTTTCCCGGAGAAGCGGCGGCAGGATTTTGGCCCGCGCCCCGGGTTTCACCGGAGCCTGGAAAAAGGAGATCACCAGAAAATCCGTGGCCCGGCTGAACAGGGAGGCCACGGCGTAGCTGGTGGAGAGATAACTGGGATACTGGGTCCAGGGGACCGGGTGGCGGCAGCAGGTGATGACGTGTTGATGGTCGATGGACAGGCAGGGGACTCCGGCCTGGCGAGACGCCTGGGGCAGAAAATACTCATAATCGGTCATGGTCACGTCGGGTTGGAACCGGTCCATAAGGTCCAGAACCTGGCGCAGATGGCGGCGGGATTGACACCTGACTTTGAGGCTGGCGATCAGGGTGGCGATTACGTCCACCCGATGGCCCCTGACGATCGTCGGCGGGTTGGGGCATTCCTCCACCGGGAATTCCTGCCCCAGGATGGCGGCCCCGGTATCGTGGCTGACAAAGAGAAACTCGTGCTCGGGAAAATGCCGGGCAATGGTCAGGGCCCGCACGGCGTGGCCGTGTCCGATGCCGTGGACCCCATAGAGAATTCTGGCCATAGCGTCAGGGCCGGGTGGAGCCCGGGGTCAACCGGGGTAAGGGTTGTTCTGCGATGCCGAGAAAGAGAACCATATTTAATCCAACTTTTGTTATAAAAAAGGTTCGGAGGTGGTTGTAAGGGCGGTTCGCGCACCGCCCCTACGGTGCCCCGGCCATGCCGCTCAGAGCCGGCAATTTAAGGTTCGGGTCCCCGGTTAAGGATGATTTCCCGCACCCTGCCGCCCCAGGTGACCCGGTAGGAGATGCCGCGCCAGGCGATGGTGTCGGTATGCCAGGTTTTGATATAGCACCGGCAGGCCATGAAAATGTTGGCATAAAAGGCCAGGAGCCAGGGTCCCAAAGGTACCGGGTGGGGGACCAGGGTGCGGCACCAGGCCCCGATGGCGGTCAACGTCAGCAAAAACCCTAAACTGATCAGGGCCAGGGGCGGGTCCACCAGTCCGACCACGCCCCCCAGGCCGGCCAGGACCGCCAGGAGAATCGGCCCGGCCAATACCCACACCGCCAGCGAGGCGGCCAGCCAGGCGCCGGGCATGATGTATTTCGCATATAACATTTGCCTGGTCAGCCAGGTGCTCCAGCCGGTCATGGTCTGGCCGGCGAGAGGGGTGTCCAGGATGGCGGTGGCCACCGGCGCCGTCCGGATGCCGAACCGCAGCAGGCGCAGCCCCAGGGGAAAGTCGTCCAACACATTTGTCCCCAGGACGCCGGCGATCCCACCATTGTGGAAGACGGATCTGAGCATGGCGGTGGCCCCGCCCCAAGGCAGGGCGATGGCGGCAAAACCGTGCAGCAGGTGCAGGGTCAATACCGTCTGGAGCATTCCCAGCGTCGGCACCCGGGCATCGCCGGGAATGATGCGGTGGAAACCGGAGGTCAGGCTTGCTGCCCCGGTGACCAGGGGGTGAATGAGTTCCCGGAGAAAGTTTGGCCGGGCCTGGTGCGTGCTGTCGCAAAACACCAAAATTTCCACGGAGTCGTCCAGGGCCCCGACCCCGGCCAGGATGTTGTGGTTCTTCTGGGAGCAGCCGGCCGCCGGGCCGCTGACGATGTGGCGGCTATGGGGGTGATGGGCCAGCAAAGCCCGGACCAGGGGGGTGGCGGGGTCCTCCAGGTCCCGGGTGATCAGGACGGTTTCATAGTTGGGGTATGGCTGGCTGAGGAGAGATTCAAGCGCGGCCTCCATTTCCGGCGAGTTCCCGGTTAGAGGCACAATGAGGGCGACCCTCGGGTGGGCGGGCCAGGCGCCGGACTCTGGAGATGAGCCCAAGGGGTCCCGCCCCGGAAAACTCCGGCGCACATGCTGGCGGCTGTGGATCAGCAGAACCAGCAGGAGCACTATCTCCAGGGCCATGGAGGCCAACAATAGGGCCGTCAATCAATTCCTCCTCAGGTCATGCGACCCGACGGGGGCGTCCCACCTTAAAAAAAGGCCGGGTGCTTTGACCCAGCCAAGCCCCTCTGGAACCTGAAAATCACTTATCAGATAGCCTTCAGGCCTGTCAAGGAAAATACCGGGCCCTCGGGGGTCAAGCCGGCGCCGGATTATGCCCCCTTGAGCCATTATTCTCAGGGTAGTTCTTCCCTCTTTCGCCACCACCGCCACGCCAGGAGGAGGGTGGGGGCCAGGGCCAGGGCTTCGGTGGCTTCCCGCGGCAGGCGACCGTGCCCCATCAGATAAAGCAGGGCGCCCGCCAGGATGGTCAAGCCCAGGTGGAGCAGGGGGCGCCTGAGAATAAGCCTTAGACGCCGCTGGCAGAAAGACACGGTCAGGAGGGCCACCCCGCCCTTGGTGAGCACTATGGCCAGGGCCGCCCCCAGGAGGGGCGCCCGGGGAATGACCAGGGCGCACCAGATTAGGTTGAAGGCCAGTCCGCCCAGGTAAAAAATCAGGAGCAGCCGCTGGAGCCGCATGCTGATCATGAGAAACGCCGCCAGGTTGTGCATAAAGGCAAAGACCACGGTCACCACCAGGAGCTTTTGCAGCCAGATGGCTTCCGGATAATTGGGGCCGTAAACCAGGGTAATGATGCGGTCGCTCTCGATGAACAGCAGAAACATGACCGCCATGGAGGCGGCCAGCAGCCAGCGGGCGGTGTTCTGGGCCAGTTGGGAGACCCTCCCGCGGTCCACCTCCCAGAGTTGGACGAAGATCGGGAACAGGATGCTCTGCAGGAGCAGGTTGGAGATTATCACGGAGATGCCGTCCACCGTCTGCCAGGTAACGCTGTACTGAGCCACTCCTTGGGCCCCGGCGTATTTCTGGAGGAAAAAGAGGTTGGCCTTGTTGTAGATGACGGCCGAGACTTCGATGAGGGCAAACACCAGGCCCAGCCGCAGGGTGGAGCCCAGCCGTCCCATGGAGGGCCACTTGAACCGGAAGCGGCTCCGGGAGCGCGCTAGGCTAAAGCTGACTCCCAGGTTGATCAGGCTCTCGATGAGCTTGAAGGCGGCCACCACCAGGGGGGCGGCTCCCAGGGCCAGGGCGATGAGGCCATAGCCGAAGCCTATCCCGGCCGCCAGGGCTTTGATCTTGCCCTGGAGGTCCTGGCGGCCCTGGACCTGCAAGGCCACAAAAAAAGAGTTGGACAGGGCCTCCAGTCCCAACCCGGCGCAAAGCATAAACATGACGTGTTTGAGGGACTTGGCGTAGTCCTGCCACTCCATGAAGCCCAACACCCCCATGAGGGCCAGGATCAGCAAGGTCCCCTTGAGGAGGGACACCTGGGTC
>JAGVPN010000215.1 GCA_020052215.1 Syntrophobacterales bacterium | reverse complement strand
TCATGACTTTTTTGTCAGGCGGCGATTTTTAGTTTTGGGAAATGGGAGCTAAGGGTTTAGATGAACATCTGGCCGATCACCCGGTCCATGGAGGACAGGTACTTGCGGGGCAGGATCATGGGCTTCCCCCCGATCTTCAAAGATTGCAAGATGATATGTTTTTCTTGAAAGGATATGCGTCCCAGGCGGATATGGTTGTCGCTGTTACAAAAAACTACCAGGTTGCCCTCTTCTTTGTCGCCATCTTTTTCCACAATCAGTTTGGAACCTTTCGGAATAGTCGGCTCGAAACTGTCATCCTTGATTATTAAGGCGTACATCTGGCTTAACATCAGTTTCCCTTTCCCAAGCATCCAGAACCGCGGTGCCGGGACCTCCCCCAGGGTTTGCGTTTTGTCGATCTGATCAGGGTATGGCGTGTCAGTGGCAGCGCCAATCTCAGCAACAATAGGGATAATGATCAGTTCATCGGTAAAGTCGCCTACCTGCGCATCTAAAACTTTAGCCACAGCCTGGAGGTGGGGAATAGTCCATTGACGTACGGCTCGCAGCATACGGGAAAGCTGCGTGGGGTCGATACCCGCGGCCAGGGCTAAAGGCTTGATTTTGAAGCCCTTGACCGCCATCAAAGCCCGGACTCGCCGGCTTATTTCTCCTTCGCTTACATTCATAGAATTTCATATATGACAAATTGGCACCCCTGTCAAGGTATATTTATAAAAAAATCAGGTAGGTTAGGCATTTTTATCGAATTTAATTTATTAGCAACCTCAATAGATTAACCTTATCCCCTGTTTATCCCAGACCATTTCCCTTTTGTCAATTAGGGAAACCCTTAATAAAGCATGCTTCTGTAAGTTTTTATCTTGACATTGAATGACTTATTGTCATATCTAAGAGGCTATGAAACCTATCATCAAGATTCCTTTGCGGCTGGCCCCGGAGTTAGGGGTAAGCAAGTCGCTGGTGGTCCGGTGGAACCAGGGGAAGCGCAAGCTGCCGGATGCAATGGCCATGCGCATTGTGGATATGCTGCGGACTGAAAGCGTGGACATCTCTATCCTGGATCTGAAACCGGATTTGGAGCGGCTAATTCCTTATCTATGCCGGGGCCATTATGCCAAACAATGAAAATTATGAAAGAGATCCCAAGGCGAAGCTAACTGCCCTGCTGAATGAATATGGCTGGCAGAGAATAGGGGGAGGGGTCTGGCAAAAAGGGGTTACCCGCCTCCTGGTGGATGAAGTTGGGGTGTTCCTGTTCCAGTGGCTGGAGTCTCGGTGGCTTCGGACCCACGGCCTGGCCCACGCCTCCATGATACGAATAGCCCGCACCCGTGAGCTGTCTTTCTCAGACGGCTCCAAGTTGAATTTTGAATCTGGGCTGTTTACCCCTGCCCCGAAAAGCAGGAGGCGTCGGTGATCATCATCAGGGATACCCGGGAGCAGTTAGGGTTTGATTTCGCCTGTATTACTCCGCCCCCGACAGTAGAGGTCGCCACTCTTGCCACCGGCGATTATTCCCTAAAAAGATTTGAGAACCTGATTACGATAGAGCGCAAGTCTCTCTCGGATGCCTTTGGCACCTTCGGAAAAGGACGGGCTAGGTTCGAACGCGAACTTCTACGGATGACCGCCTTCCAGTTCGCCGCGGTGATCGTGGAAGCCGATTGGCAGACCATCGTGCGCCACCCCCCGACACGGTCTCGGTTGAATCCTAAAACCGTGGTCGCATCCATTGCCGCCTGGGCGATTCGGCATCGGGTTCACTTTTGGACCTGCCCCAACCGGGCCTTCGCAGAGAAATTCACTTTCCGTTTGTTGGAGCGGTTTTGGAAAGACCGCGAACAAGAAGCGGCGGCAAAACGATAATATTGAGACAATATGTCAAACAATTCGAACCGCGAGGAAATTTTACGCCGCCTGGACTTGGCGGCAGAGTTTCAGAAGCATGGAGGGCGGATTCCTCCAGGAGCCAAACCAAGCGCAACAGGTTGGCTCCCTTGTCATGCCATAGATCGGCTAGACGATAAACCATCGGCTGCCCTGAACGTAGGCAATGACCCCAAGACCCGGGGTATCTATGTGGACCACGCGGCCACCGGACAGGGGGCTGACTCATTTTTCAATGTCATTGCCAGGATGCCAGGGACTCGCTTCATCACCGGTAAAGACGTTTATGAATATTATGGCCGGGAAACCGGGGTTTTCAACGCAGAAAAAAAGCCGGATCGCCCCGGGCCCACCCTGAAGGACGTAGAGGGGTTCCAGAAAAACCTTACCCCGGAAACTATGCAGTTCCTCAAAGAGAAGCGCGGCCTCACTGACGAGAGTCTGGCCAAGTACCGGATCGGCTGGTGTACCAAGCGAGAGCGCAATTCCATCCCGGTGTTCGATGTCACGGCCATGGGCCCCTCCCTCGTCAACGTCCGCTTCCACAACTCCAAGAAAGAGCCAAAAACCCTCAACTGGTCCGGGCACGGGCAGGCCCGGTTATGGGGGCTGGAGCGCCTGGCCAAGGCCGCCCCGGGCACCACGATCTTGGCTACCGAAGGGGAATTTGATGCCATGTTGGCGGAGCAGGAGACCGGGTACATCGCCGTTTCCTCCACCAATGGCGCCAAGGGATTCAAGCCGGAATGGGTAAAGCACTTTCACGGTTTCCACGTCGTGCTGCTCTATGACAGCGACCAGGCGGGCCGGGAGGCGGTGCAATCCCTGGTGCTCCCCGCGTTTAAGGCGGCGGTGG
>JAGVPN010000427.1 GCA_020052215.1 Syntrophobacterales bacterium | reverse complement strand
GCCGTCATAGAGGTAACTCTGGCTTTATGGTTGCAACCACCGTAGGGGCGGTTCGCGAACCGCCCCTACAATTCGGATTATTACTTGTTTGACGGCAACCTGGTATAAGACCGTTGCCGCGTAGGACTTCTTCGATGCCAATGAGTGCAATAACCAGAGATAGATTCCTCGATATTTTTCCGGTTTTCCAAAGAGGCCCCCAAGCCTTAGTCAATGATATTTTGTCATTCAGCCAATATATGTCCGCACCGCCAAACACCATATTACAGCGGGAAGGGGAATATTCTCCCGGTTTAGTCCTCGTCCTTTCCGGGGAGAAAAGAATCTTTAAGCAAAGCGGTACTGGCAAAGAAATAACTCTTTATAACGTTGTCGCCGGAGAGTTTTGTATAATAAATGCAATGTCCCTTCTATCAAATACTCCCTATCCGGCTAATGCGATATCCATCACCAATGTTGAGTTGCTGATCATCCCACCCGATAAATTCCGGGAGTACATTTTTAAATTTGAAGAGATGCAGAGCTTAATGTTTTCCTTCATTAGTCAGAACCTGGCGGATGTCATGGAATTAATCGCTGAAGTCGTCTTCAAGAGAATGGATGATAGATTGATGGATTATATTATTGAAAAGTCGGAAGACGGCAGATTATCTGCGACCCATCAAACCATAGCCAACGAATTGGGCACGGCCAGGGAAGTGGTAAGCCGTTTATTAAAAGATTTTGAAAGGAGAGGCTTGGTCATTCTCTCAAGAAACTGCATCCAACTCACCAATATTTAATCCTCCTGATTTTCTCAAACCTCCCGGGCATCCCCTAAACCCACCTAAACCAAGCAGTCCTTTCTACGTGCGCGGCCTCATCCTTTGTGACAAAATCACCGATTGCCAATGACACATTTCCTTGATTAATCTTCCCTTGTAGCTATAATCGTAGCCATTATCCAGGTGTGTTGTACTGGTATATCGGGAGCTTGAAATGATTTTAAGGGGTTCCACGGAACATTATGGCACTGAGAAGGCGGCATGGCCTTGCTCAATTAAATTATGTGAAACGGAGGTCAATTATGAAAGCACAGGGTAGCCATCTTGCAGGGGCGGGAACAGCAGCCAAGGTGGCCTACAGGATCGTGAAGATCAACGGCCTGGATATTTTCTACCGGGAGGCGGGGCCGCAGGACGCCGCCGTTGTGCTTTTGCTCCATGGCTTCCCCACCAGTTCGCATATGTTCCGTAACCTGATCCCGGCTCTGGCCAATGAATTTCATTTGGTGGCGCCGGACTACCCCGGCTTCGGGAACAGCTCGATGCCCACCGTGGACCAGTTCGAGTACACATTCGACCATCTGGCCGAGGTGATCGAGAAGTTCACGGAGAAAGTCGGGCTGAAGAATTATACGTTGTATGTTCAGGACTACGGCGCGCCTGTCGGCTACCGCCTGGCTTGCAAGCACCCGGAGCGCGTGCAGGCGCTCGTGGTGCAGAACGGCAACGCTTATGACGAGGGCATCGACAATGATTTCTGGAAGCCACTCAAGGCCTACTGGCAAGAGAAGACCGCAGAGCGCGAGAAGCCTCTGCGCGACTTTTTCACCCGGGAAGCCACGATCTGGCAATACACCCATGGTGTCCGGAATAAAGAGACGATCAGCCCCGACAACTGGAATGTCGACCAGCCGCTGCTCGACCGGCCGGGGAACTCTGGAATTCAACTCGCTCTCTTCTATAGCTACGGCAGCAATCCACCGCATTACCCGGAATGGCAGGCCTACTTCCACCAGCACCAGCCGCCGATGCTCATCGTCTGGGGGAAGAACGATGAGATCTTTCCCCCGGCCGGCGCTGAGCCCTATAGGAGAGACTTGAAGAATCTGGAGTTTCACCTGCTCGACACCGGACACTTTGCGCTGGAGGAGGACGGCGACAAGATAGCCGACCTGATACGGAGCTTCCTCCGCAAGAACGTCAAAGTGTAGACTTGCCGGCAATGGCGCATTGTGTCAGATGGGGTGATGCCACTAAGCTGCCGAAGACGTCATGCGCGTGCGCAACGTCATGATCACCGACCATCAAAATTCACCGGGACGCAGGGAAAGTCTCAGGTTATAAGCCATAGCACTGAATGCCAATGAAAAGAATATCAAAAGACAGGTTGCTTGGTGTTTTCCCTGTATTTCAAAAAGCCCCACCTGCTTTAGTCAGTGATATCCTGTCATACGGTGAATATGTCAGCGCCCCCCCCAATACTATGATTCTTAAGGATGGACACCGTTGTTCCGGTTTAATCCTCATGCTTTCAGGGGAGAAGAGAATTTTTAAGGCAAGCGAGGGCAGGGAAATAACCCTGGGCAACATCGTTTCAGGGGAGTTTTGTATGTTGACTGCGTCGTGCGCCTTGTCAAATATCCCTTACCCGGCTAACGCGATATCGATAACAGATGTTGAAATGCTTATTATTACGCCAGATCAATTACGTGAGTACATCTCTAAATATAAAGAGATGAGAGAATTAATACATGCTCATATAAGTAAGATGTTTGTAGAGGTTATGGAGCTAATCACAGAAGTTGCATTTAAAAGGATGGATGAGCGGCTGATCGATTACCTCATAGAAAAGGGCGAAGACGGTAAATTATTTGCGACCCATCAAGTCATAGCCAACGAATTGGGCACGGCCAGGGAAGTGGTGAGCCGTTTATTGAAGGATTTCGAGCGCAGGGGTTTAATAATCCTGTCAAGAAATTGCATTCAGTTGACCAACCTTAAGCTCTCCTGATCCCCCCAATAGACGGCCTTTCCGTAAGTCATCGAAGAGAACCCTCTCAAAGTACCCTCCCTTTTTTAGTGACAAAGTCACCATCTTAAGGTGACATAATCACTGCTCATCTATACCTTTTCCCTTATAATTTAAAGTAGTTGTAAGTGGCGGCCCCGAGCGGCCTTCGGGTGCCCAACCGTAAGCAGCCCCTGCAATAAGGTCTTGCCGCCTTGTATCCGGGGAGGGCAGGCTTATCTTAGTAAAAACGTTGACAAAATATTTTCTCCCAGCACCGGCAAGGAATTTTGACCCCGGGTTAACTCGTTAGGGTATTTGGGGGCCTGAGCGCCCCCTTCGGCTTGAGGAACAAGTCACTATGGGAAGACGACATGAATGCAGAGAACCAGCGTTTGGAGGCCCAGAGGCTCGGCGAGGAAAACTGGCGGCTATGGGGGCCTTACCTGGGTGAACGGGCCTGGGGCACCGTCCGTGAGGATTACAGCGCCAACGGCGATGCCTGGAACTTTTTTCCCCATGATCACGCCCGTTCCCGGGCCTACCGCTGGGGGGAGGACGGCATGGGGGGCATCTGCGACGAGCAGCAGCGATTGTGCCTGGCCCTGGCCCTATGGAACGGTCGCGACCCCATCCTCAAAGAGCGGGCCTTTGGCCTGACCCCCGGCGAGGGCAACCACGGCGAAGATGTCAAAGAATACTTTTTTTATCTGGACGCCAGCCCCAGCCACAGTTACTTGAAATATTTGTATAAATATCCCCAGGCGGAATTTCCCTATGCTTTGTTGGCGGCGGAGAGCCGGCGGCGCTCCCGATTGGAGCCATCGATTAACCTGCTGGATACCGGGGTTTTTTCCGAGGGCCGCTATTGGGACGTGGAGGTGGTCTATGCCAAAGAGAGCCCCGAGAGCGTTCATGCCCGCATCACCGTTACCAACCGGGGCCCGGAAGACGCCACCCTGCATCTCTTGCCGACCCTGTGGTTCCGCAACACCTGGTCTTGGGGCGACCCGGAGCAAGCCAAACCGCAGCTAAGAGCCATCGAGCCGGGCAGGGCCGCCTGGGCGGTGACCGCTGCGCACCCGACTCTGGGTAATTATTACCTTTACGGCAAGCAACCCGCCCAGGGACTCTTTACGGAAAACGAGACGAATTTTCAGCGGCTCTTCGGCGGGCCCAATGCTTCTCCCTATGTGAAAGACGCCTTCCATCGTCGGATCATCCAGGAAGAGATCGATGCCGTCAATCCGGCCCAGGTGGGCACCAAGTTTGCCGCCTGGCAGGTGGTGGAGTGCGGGCCGGGCGAATTCGCCTCCATCGAACTGGTGCTCAGCTCCAGTCCTTTGAAAAATCCCTTGGCGCAAATCGACGCCGTCTTAGCCCAGCGACAGGCGGAAGCCGATGGCTTCTATGAAGAAATTTTGCCGGAGGCCAACGCCGAAGACGCCCGCATCTTCCGTCAGGCTCTGGCCGGCATGATCTGGTGTAAGCAGTTTTTCTATCTCAATGTGGCCCGCTGGCTCGACGGTGACCAGGTCCCCCCGCCGGCGGAGCGCCAACGCGGCCGGAACCACAACTGGCGCCACCTGGACGCGGCCGATGTGATTTCCATGCCGGACAGCTGGGAATACCCCTGGTTCGCCGCCTGGGACCTGGCCTTCCACGCCCTGGTCCTGTCCCTGGTGGACATTGATTTCGCCAAGGAACAACTGGAATTGTTGTTGGATGCCCGCTACCTGCATCCCACCGGCCAGATAGCCGCCTACGAGTGGTCCTTTGCCGATGCCAGTCCGCCGGTGCATGCGGTGGCTGCCTTGGAAGTTTTCCGCCGGGAACGCCGGCAGCGAGGCCAGGCTGATCTGCACTTTTTGCGGCGGGTATTCAATAAGCTGATTATGAATTTTGCCTGGTGGGTGAATCGTAAGGACCGGGAAGGACAGGATGTGTTCGAAGGCGGTTTTCTGGGGCTGGATAATATCTCGGTATACGACCGTTCCATGCCGCTACCACCGGGGTACAGTTTGAAAGAGGCCGACGCCACCGGCTGGATGGCCATGTTTTCCCTCAACATGACGGCCATCGCGGTGGAACTGGCTCAGGACGACATTGCCTATGAGGATATCGCCATTCAGTGTTACAACCAATTTCTCTCCATCGCCAACGCCATAGGCGGCCATACCTCCCGGAACCTTTCCCTCTGGGACCCGGAAGATAAATTCTTCAAGGATCTCTTGATAACCCCGGACGGCGCTATCCGTCGCATCGACGTTTATTCTTACGTGGGCCTTATCCCGCTGTTCGCCAGTGAAATCGTGCGGCCAGCCGTGCTGGCCAAGCTCCCTAAATTCATGGCCAAACTGATGAAACATGCGGGCGGAGCTTTCGATGCCCATATCGTCTGCGCCTGTCCGGTTACCACTAATGCCACCGGGGACCACTTGCTCTCCATCGCGGACGATCGCATGGTGTCGCCCATTCTGCAGCGTTTGCTGGATGAAGCCCAGTTTCTCTCGGGCCATGGGGTCCGCAGCCTGAGCCGCCTCCATGCCGAAAGACGCGACTTGGGAACCCTTCCCGGCCTGGGTACGGCCCTCATCGAATACGACCCGGGCGAGTCCAGATCCGACCTATTCGGCGGCAATTCCAATTGGCGGGGCCCGGTGTGGCTGTCCATCAATTATTTCCTCTTGCGAGCCCTGAGTAGATTCCACGAGTATTTGGGGCCTGACTTCAAGGTGCCGCTACCGGGAGCGAAGGACGGAGAGGTGAATCTGGAGCAAGTGGTGGACCTGCTGGTCGAGCGCCTGATTAACCTTTTCCGCCGTAATGCCCAGGGAATAATTCCGGCTCATCCCCCGGACAGCCCGTTCCAACACGACCCGCACTGGCAGAATCTCTGCCTGTTCTACGAATATTATCACGGCGAGACCGGCCAGGGACTGGGGGCGATGCATCAAACCGGTTGGAGCGGCCTGGTGGCCAACCTGATTAAAAGAAAATATCCGGCTCGACCTGCTAAATGGTGGAGGTAGGGCGCGTGCCAGATCGACCTCATGGCCATTGAGGCTCTTCTGAGGGAGTTGCATTACTTATGAAATTGGGAACCATTGACAAACGAATACTTATTGCTCTAGTGCTGATTCTGTTTGGCGCCAATTACCTGTGGGACCTGACATCCTATCTCCCCCCGGATCGTATCCAAGGCATCCTCGGGAAAGCCGGCAGCCTGGCTCCACTTCTCTATATGGTTGTCATGGCGCTGGCCGTGGTCATCCCCTTCATCCCCACCCTGCCCCTGGATATTGCCGCCGGGGCCTTCTTCGGCCCCTTCCTGGGTACCATCTATTCGGCTGTGGGCGCCACAGCCGGGGCGGCTGTCGCCTTCCTGATTGCTCGCTATCTCGGACGAGAGTTCATTGAGAGATTTCTTTCCGGACATATCAATTTTTGCACGCTCTGTTCTGATCGCCTCCTGACGAAGGTGATCGTCATCTCCCGATTACTTCCCTTTGTTTCATTCAAAGTCGTCAGCTATGGGGCCGGCCTTACCATGATTTCCTTGAAAGCCTTCAGCCTGGCCACCTTCCTGGGGATGCTGCCCATGACTTTTGCCTACAATTATTACGGGTCAGCTATTTTAGCATCAGGTCGGGGGACTGTTTTAATCCTGGGGTTATTATTGGTCTTTTTCCTCTTTTGGTTCCCCCGACTGGTTGAGCGCTATGATCTGTTTTCCCTGCGCACTTTGTTGCAACATGGGAAAGAAGAGACCGAACCCCAAAACCAAAGGTCATCTTAGACCCGTAAAGTTAATCGTATCGGATATGGATCAGTTACCGCGACATCCCCAACTCTATGAAATCAATACCAGGGTCTGGCTCAACTCCCTGTCAGGTCGATCTGGCCGGAAACTCACGCTGGGGAGTATCCCCCAGGAAAACTGGGACCGCCTGAAAGACCTGGGAATGGACCTGGTCTGGCTCATGGGGGTCTGGCGCCCCAGCCCGGCGGGGATTGCCATTGACCGCGGTAATCCAAGTCTCCTGAAGGTCTGCCGGGAAATCTTGCCCGACTTCACCCCGGCGGACCTGGTGGGCTCGCCCTATGCCGTGGCCGGGTACACGCTAAACCCTGCCCTGGGTGCCGAATCCGACTTGATAAAAGTCCGGAATAATCTCCGTCGCGCCGGTCTGGGCCTTATCCTGGATTTTGTGCCCAATCATACGGCTATGGACCATCCCTGGGTATCGGCCCACCCCAGTCGGTACGTTTCTTCCCCTTCTTCCTCAGTATTCGGCCCGGGAGAGGCATTCAGCGTCCTGGCTGCTGACGGCAACACCTATTGGGTGGCGCACGGCCGCGACCCTTATTTTGCCCCCTGGCCGGATACGGCCCAGTTATGTTCCGGGTGCCGGGAGACGCGAGGCGCCCTGGCCGCCGAACTGCTCAATATCGCCAGGTTTTGCGATGGTGTACGCGTTGACATGGCCATGCTGCCCCTCAACCGGGTTTTCGCCCCAACCTGGGCGGCTTGGATGACAGAGACGGCCCGGACTATCCCCCCAAAAGAATACTGGAGCGAGGTTCTGGAGCCCCTCAAGGCTACGTCCCCTGATTCTATCCTGATGGCCGAAGTTTACTGGGGTTTGGAAACCGAACTGCTGCAAATGGGCTTTGACTACGTTTATGACAAAGTCGGCTATGACCGTCTCCGAGCCTTGGATGCGCTGGCTTTTACCCAGGGTCTGAGGGACGAGGGTCTGCGGCGCCCCCGGATGGTACGGTTCCTGGAGAACCACGATGAGGACCGGGCCGCTGCCACTTTTTCCGACGAGGCGAGGCGCGCCGCGGCTGTGATTCACGCCACGGCCCCGGGGCTCAGGCTCTTCCACCATGGTCAATTGGAGGGCAGCCGAATCAAGCTGCCGGTGCAGTTGGGGCGAGGGCCTGAAGAACCAAGCGATCCTGACTTTGCCGCCTTTTACTTGAAACTTCTCAATCTGACCCGGCAGCCGTTGTTCAAGGAAGGCGTGTGCCAGGTATTACCAGTACAGCCTCCGGTGACGGGAGATGAGGCGCACCGCCCCCTGGTGGCTTTTGCCTATGCCCTTGGTGACCAGAGAGGCGTGGTGGCGGTGAACCTGGGCGGCCAGGTAGCCTCCGGCTTCCTCCAGTTCCCCGACGGCTTCTGGCAGGGCTGGGAGCAGGTGCCCTTGAAAGACGATTTGAGCGCGCCGCAGACCATTTACCCCCGGAACCGGGGCCAACTGGAAACAAAGGGTCTCTATGTACTTCTTAAGCCCTATGGATATCATTTACTAACGGCTCCACCCGGAGGATAACCGCGCCGTAACCTGCTTTTGCAACCTATCGTCACCTTGCACGCATAAGGAGAACCACTGTGGACCACTCAAGGAGTAAAGACGACTCTATCCGGAGCCAGGACCCTCCCGGTCAGCCTGAACCTGCTGCCCGAAAAAAAGGGGGCGGCTGGTGGCGCCCGGTGGTACTCCTCGCCTTCGTCGTCGCCATCCTGGTACTGGCCAAGGTATTCGGTGTCGGTGAGCGCCTAGAGGCCTTGCGGGACTGGATCCGCACCCTAGGACCCCTGGGACCGATAGTCTTTGTCCTGATTTATATAGTGGCCGTAGTTGCGGCCCTGCCCGGTTCCGCCCTCACCATCGCCGCGGGGGCCCTGTTCGGCTCAGTCCTGGGGATCATCCTGGTAAGCATTAGCGCCACCATCGGCGCCGGTCTGGCCTTCCTGGTCGGCCGTTATTTCGCCCGGGAAGCGGTGGTCCGCTGGCTCTCCAAAAGCGAGAAATTTCAACGCCTGGACCAACTGACGGAAGAGCATGGCGCCATCATCGTGGCATTGACCCGCCTGGTGCCGATTTTTCCGTTCAACCTGCTCAATTACGGGTTTGGGCTGACCCGAGTGCCTTTCTGGACCTACGTCCTCTGGTCCTGGCTCTGCATGCTGCCGGGCACCGCCCTTTACGTGGTGGGAGCCGACGCCTTCACCAAAGGCCTGGCTCAGGGTAAAGTCCCTTGGGGCTTAATCGGCGCCTTGGCGGGGGTGGTGGTGATCCTCACCTTCCTGGTGCGTTCGGCTCGAAAAAAACTGCAACTCAAGGAGATAAAAACCCAGCCCGGCAGCTCGGATACAGCCGAACCGTACCGGGAGCCGGCAGTAAGCCCCCTGGATCAATATAACGAAGCCTTGCTGGCCAATGTCCATCCTCCTGCCTGGGAGAACCCGGAACCGGCCCCCCGTTACAACCTGGTGGTCATCGGCGCGGGCACCGCCGGATTGGTGACCGCGGCCGGGGCCGCGGGTCTCGGAGCCAAAGTTGCCCTGGTGGAGCGGCATCTTTTAGGGGGAGACTGCCTGAATTACGGCTGCGTCCCCTCCAAGGCCATCATTCGCTCCTCCCGAGTTTATGCCGACCTCCGGGACGCCGGCCAGTACGGGTTAAAAGTCGCGGCAAGCGCTGAGGTGGATTTCCCGGCGGTCATGGAGCGCATGCGGCGTCTGCGAGCCGGCATCAGCCATCATGATTCGGTGAAGCGCTTTCAGGAATTGGGCATTGATGTGTTCCTGGGAGCGGCCCGCTTTTCCGGACCTGACACCGTGGAGGTAGCCGGCAAAACCCTCTGGTTCAAGAAGGCGGTTATTGCCACGGGTGGCCGCGCGGTGCATCCCAACATGGAAGGTCTGGCCGAGGCCGGCTTTCTCACCAATGAGTCGGTTTTTTCCCTTACACAGCGCCCGGAGCGGCTGTTGGTCATGGGCGGCGGGCCCATCGGCTGCGAGTTTGCCCAGGCCATGCAGCGTCTGGGTTGCCAGGTGGCCCTCCTGCACAAGTACGACCGCATCATGAACAAGGAAGATCCCGAGGCGGCTGAGCTGATCCAAAGAGCCTTCTTGAAGGACGGTATTCATCTCATCCTCAACGCCAAGCCCCTGCGGGTTCTCAAGACTGCGACCGGGAAGGTGGTGCACTACGAGAGCAACGGCCAGGCGGCGGAAATCGAAGTGGACGATATCCTGGTGGGCGCCGGCCGGGCTCCCAATGTGGAGGGCCTCAATCTGGAAGCCGCGGGAGTGAAATACGAGGGAGGCAAAGGCCGGGGCGTGATCGTCAATGATAAGCTTCAGACTACCAATCCTCATATCTACGCCGCCGGCGACATCTGCCTGCCCTACCAATTCACCCACCTGGCCGACGCCGCCGCCCGCATCGTCATTCAGAATGCCCTGTTCTTCGGACGCAAGAAGCTGAGCGCCCTGACTATTCCCTGGTGCACCTATACCGACCCGGAAGTAGCCCACGTGGGCCTGTCTGAATCCGAGGCGCAGAAGAAAGGCATTGCCGTCCAGACCTTCGTGAAGCCTTTGAGCGAAGTGGACAGAGCCATTCTGGACGGGGAGGAAGAAGGGTATGTGAAAATTCTGGTCAAGGCCGGGACCGACAAGATTCTGGGAGCCACCATCGTGGCCCGGCATGCCGGGGAGATGATCAGCGAGGTCTCCACGGCCATGGCGGGCCGGGTCGGGCTGGGAGCCCTGGCCGCGGTCATCCATCCCTATCCCACCCAGGCGGAGGCCATCCGCCAGACCGGCGATCTGTACAACCGCACCAGGCTGACGCCCGGGCTGAAGCGCCTTTTCACCCGGTACCTGGCCTGGCGCCGCTAAAATAGTCGGTCTCTGACCCGAAAAGGTTAGACCGAGCAAACTGAAGGAAATTGCTGCGATGAATGGGTCCCAGGAGCAAGAAGTCATTCTGATCATTACCGACATCAGCGGCTATACCCGATTTATGTTGTCCAATCGGCAGTCACTTTTACACGGCCAAATCATCATCACGGAACTTACGAAGGCGATCATTGCACAGGTCGATATCCCCCTGGAAATATCGAAACTCGAAGGCGATGCCATCTTCCTCTACGCTTTAAAAATGAATGCCGCTTCTTGGCAGGACACTTCCCGGCAGATCGGTCAGAAGCTGCTCGCTTTCCTATCAGCTTTCTCGGACAAACTGCTGGAGCTGAGTCAATCGAACACCTGCCCTTGCGATGCCTGCACCTTCGTCGAGAAATTGAGCTTAAAAATCGTCGTTCATAGCGGGCAGGCTTTGCTCTACCAAATCGGCAAATTCGAAGAATTATCCGGCGTTGATGTCATCATCGTGCACCGCTTACTGAAGAACTCGGTGGCGGCCAGTGAATATATCCTGATGACTGAGGCGGCATACCAGGATGTGCAATTTCCGGTTGAGATTCCGGTGACGCCAGGGGAAGAATCCTACGACGACATCGGCAAGATAAAAACCTATATCTACTTCCCCTCAACGACTCCGGAGTCGGTGGCGCTTCCTGTCCCCCAGCGCTACTCGTCGGTTTTCTACCGACTCAAGAACATGGCCTTAAAGGGCTTAAGGTCAATGCTCGTCAACTTCGGCCTGGCAAAACTTCCGAAATTTAACCATCTACCTGAGGGAGTGGGCGAAGAGCTGAATACTGGCCGCTAACAAGTGATGAAGCCCTAAAATGACCAAGAAAAATTCACCTGCCGCCCGGACTGGATCTCGGACGCAAGGGTGGAAGCGTTTCCTGGCGCTAACCTTTGCTTTGGCGGCCTTGATGGTGTCCACTCCTTGGGCCGGCGGAGGCGAGATGAAAAATAATGACAGCAAGGCGCAACCTGTCCGGGCCAATCGGCTG
>JAGVPN010000077.1 GCA_020052215.1 Syntrophobacterales bacterium | reverse complement strand
TCGCGGATGAAAACCGCTTGCGGATTTTGCTGTGCGTCAATAACGAGAAGAAGTCCGTTTCCAGCATTGTGGAAGAACTGAACCTGTCCCAGCCCCTGGTCTCCCACCATCTGAAGGAATTGCGGCGGGCCCTGCTGGTCAAGGTGGAGCGGAGCGGCCCCTTCGTGTACTACGAAATCGCCGATTCCAGAATTCTGACGATCCTGGAGGCGTTAAAAGAATTGGCCACAGATTTATTGGCTGCCAGAACAACCTTTTAATCAGGGGAGGTGATTCATCATTATGGCCGGAATTCAAGAACGTTTAGACCGCATGACGCCGGAAAAAGCTCTTACGGAAATTGGGGCGGCGCTGAAAAAAATCCTGCCTCTGGTTACGGATGAGGATCGGCTGAATTTCGTGGTCAATCTCATCGGCGGCGCTGGTGATGACCAGGTGGCCAGCCTGGTGCACCTCTGACTGGCGGAATGCCTGGACGAAGGTGTCGATCCAACGCACATGTGTCAAAAGCTGGTGAACCGGGTGGCGCAATCACGGCAACTGATGGCTGTTGCCGACCCGGAACTCCTGGTCCTGTTTGAAGATTGGCTGGACGAATTGGAAAACGAGGTGGTCTCGCTGGCTAAACAGCACGGCCCCTTGAAACCCGAAGACTTGGCCCATAAGCTCGGGCTGTCTGAGCGGGGAGCCAATTTCCTCATGTCCAAATTGTCGAGGGAAGGGAAAATATCTTAACCGCAACGAGGTAGGCAAATGCAACGGAAGGGAACCACCCTTTTAGCCCTGGCGGCCGCAGCCCTGACGTTAAGTGTTCTTTGGTATCTCAACCGGCCGATCATCGTTAAAGAGGCCACCTGGGAGGACGTCAAGGCCGAAGCCCAAAGCGGCGGCTATCGCTTGATAACTACCGAAGAACTGGCGCAGCGCTACCGGCAGGACGCCGGCAAGCTCTTGCTGGTGGATACTCGGCAGGATTGGGAATATCGCACCGGCCACATCCAAGGAGCCGTGAACTTTCCCATAGAGCCCACCGCCTGGGGGCGGTGGCGCTCCGAGAGGGCCTTAAGCAATTTTCTGGGACCCGATAAGGACCGGCTCATTGTTTTTTACTGAGCGGGCCTGGCCTGAGTCCGCAGCGACTCGGCGGCCCGGGTGGCCGTAAAGCTCGGTTACAAAAACGTCTATCGCGATCCGTTGGGGTACCCGGAATGGCAAAACCAGAGGCTCCCCGTGGCCAGCGATCCCCTGGGGTTGTGCGATTACGCACCGGAGGCCTATGCCCCCGGCTTGCTTTCCGGTTGGGCCATGGTCTGGACCATGCTCGGCATTTTTGTAGGCGGCATGGCTCTCAACCTGACGCCTTGCGTTTATCCCTTACTGCCCATCACGGTCTCCTATTTTGGCGGTAAGAGCGGTCAAGGTCAGGGGCGGCTCTTGGTGCACGGCCTTTTTTATCTGGTGGGCCTGGCCCTGACCAACTCTACCCTGGGGGTGGCGGCGGCTTTAACCGGCGGCCTCATGGGGGCCATGCTGCAGAATCCCATAGTGTTGCTGGCCGTGGCCGCCATCCTGGTGTTTTTTGCCACCAGCCTCTTCGGCTTCTGGGAGTTGCGCTTGCCAGGCGGTCTCACTCAGGCGGCTTCCAAGTCCTATGCGGGCTACTTCGGCAGTCTGTTCATGGGATTGACCCTGGGGTTGGTGGCGGCGCCCTGTATCGGTCCCTTCGTGCTGGGGTTGCTCACCTGGGTGGCCAGTATGGGTTCTCCTCTGCTAGGTTTCCTAGTCTTTTTCACCCTCAGCCTGGGATTGGGCCTGCCCCTCTTTATCCTGGCCATCTTTTCCGGCAGCCTGGAGAAACTGCCACGGTCCGGGGAGTGGATGCTCTGGGTGCGCAAGCTCATGGGGTGGGTCCTGGTGGGCATGGCGGCCTATTTCATCAAACCTTTGCTGCCCGAATCCGTCAGCATGTTCCTGCTGGCTGCCGTAGCCCTGGCCGCGGCGGTGCACTTGGGGTGGCTGGACCGCACCACCGCGACGTTCCGAAGTTTCCAGTGGGTCAAAACCATCGCCGCCCTGCTGGGAATAATCATCGCCACCTTCCTGGCGGGGTCCTGGGCGCTGCGGGGCCCGGGAGTAGCCTGGCAGCCATATTCGGACCAACTCCTGGCCCAAGCGGTGAAAGAGCACAAGCCGGTGATCATTGATTTCTACGCCACCTGGTGCACCCCCTGCCGGGAACTGGACGACATCACCTTTCATCATCCAGATGTGGTGAAAATAGCGGACCGGGATTTTGTCATGGTCAAGCTGGACCTGACCCAGAAAGGGAACCCCGTGCATGAGCGTTTGCTTTGCCAGTATGGGGTCAAGGGAGTGCCCACTGTGGTCTTTATAGATAAGCAGGGCCGGGAATGCCTGGACTTGCGAATGGTGGATTATCTGCCGCCGGAGCAGATGCTCTCCCGCATGGCGGCGGCCGTAAAGAAATAAATTTGCCAAGGAGAATCGCTTTGCTCAAAATCAGAGTTTTTGTGAACGACCCCTGTGGGTTGACCTGAAAGCGCCTCCACGAGATTCTGCCCAGGTTGGGCGGAAAATACGACATTACGGTGGAGGAAATTTTACAGTCCAGGGAAGCATACCAGAGCGAGACTTACCTGGCCTCGGGACTACCCGCGGCCCCGGCGGTGATGGTCGAAGACGAAATCGCCGACCAGGGGCCAACCCTCTCGGCAGAGAAAGTAGAAGCGGTTATCCGACGGCATCTGCAACTGCCAGCCTCAATGGAATGAAATGGGCAGTCACGCGCGGCAGACAGATAATCATAATAAGCCGAGGGGGCGGGCTCTATCTCTCAACCTCCCCCTCGGGCTGGTTAATCCATTGATCTACTTCTCCTTGGGCTTTTCAGCCTGCTGCTGGGGTTTGGTGGCCTCGGCGTTGCCTTTCTTCAAGGCGCAGCCGCACCCACAGGCGCTTTTCTGTTCAGCCATCGTACTCACCTCCTTTCTGTTTAGGTATTTAATTAAGCACTTAATTAAATTGAGAAAAAAAAGCGCTTCCTTCTATTCCGGCTTCAGCTCTTTGATCCTCTGGCGCACATTTTTAAGCTCATTTTGCAGGTCCTGTTCGTATTGCTCCAGGGTCTTCAGAGAGGTTGCGCCTCGCTCCTGTTCTCGCCATTGGCCGCTACCCTGGCAGCCGCAGGTGCAAACTTCCGACAAGATCTGGCGGTATTTTTCCAAGGCCTCCGGGTTAACGGCATACGGTATCCAATATCCCTGGCGTTCGCTTCTTACCAGTCCGGCCTGCTTCAAAATCTTGAGATGCTGCGAGGCCGCCGCGGGGGTGATACCCCTCAGTCTGGCGATTTCTTTGGCCCCCAATGGGCCTTGGGTCTTCAAGAGTTCGAGTATCTTCACCCGGGTTTCCACGGCCAGGACCTTGAACATTTCGGCAATTTCCCATTCCATGAGCGCTGATCCAATTAGGCAATTAAGTATTTGCTTAATTATATAGTGCAGGACAAGACCCTTGTCAAGGTTTTTTTGAAAAACTTAGCCTAAAGGAGAAAAAATGCTCAAAGTCAGATGCTTTTACAACGAGCCCAACGGCAAACCCTGAAAGCACTTCCAAAAGATGCTGCCCAGGTTGGGCCAAAAGTATGAGTTTGAAGCGGAGATCATCTCCAAGCCCATTGCCGATTACCAGACCGACGAATACTTCCAGTTGGATCTCCCCACGGCCCCGGCCATCATGGTGGGAGAGGAAATCGTGGTGGAAGGCGCCGATGTCGCCGAAGATAAACTGGAGGCCGTCATCTGCCGGCACCTGGGGTTGCCGGAGCCGGAGCCCCGAAAGAAAGGCTTCCTGGGCCGCCTCTTCGGCAAGTAACCATTTTCCGTACCGCCTGGTTTCCCAGGCCGAGCCATCGGTCTGCCCGGGAAGCCGGGCGGCAAGTTGAGGTAGAGGTCGAGACATGCAGACCCGCAGATTTCGTGGGGCAGCCTTAATAAAAGCCATGCTCCTGCTAATGTTCATCGTGGCTGCGGTGGTGATGATCCGTTTTACCGGCGTCAGGGAATTCCTCACCGTGGAGAAGTTCGGGGCCCTGCTCGCGGCCGCGGGAATCTGGGCGCCCCTGGCCTTCATCCTGGTCTATGCTCTGGGGGTCTGCCTGTTCATTCCCGGGACCCTGCTCACCGCCCTGGGGGCCGCCATTTTCGGCCCCTACTGGGGATTCTTGTATGTTTGGGTGGCCGCCATGCTGGGGGCCGCGGGGGGCTTTCTCATCGGGCGGTACCTGGGCCGAGAGTTCGCCGCCTCTCTCATCGGCGACCGACTCAAGAAATACGATGACGCCATCGAACGAAACGGCTTTGCCACCGTGCTCTATCTGCGCCTGGTCTATTTCCCTTTCACGGCCATGAACTTCGGCATGGGTCTGACCAAAGTGGGCTTTCGGGATTACCTCTGGGGTACAGGCTTAGGCATCCTGGTGGGCACTTTTATCTTCACCTTTTTCGTGGGGACCATCAAAGAAGTCTGGGGCAGCGGCCAGTGGGCCAATCTCCTGACCTGGAAGGTGTTCTTTTCCCTGGGGCTCTTCGTCTTTTCCCTGTTTATTCCCAAGATCATCAACAAACTGAAGTTCTGGCAGGGCATTAAGACTGGATAGCGTCAGCAAGGAGGAACCGCACCGGATTTTTCTCCGGCGATTACTGCAAAGACCCCTTCACCATGGCCTTCGTTCACCGGCTGCGGCGCCTTGACGGTCGCCGAGTCTTGAAAGATGGTTTGGCAGGTCTTAAGATCGGCATAACCAAGGTCTTCCAACCATTTTAAGACTTGGCCCAACGAGTGAAATTTTGCCTGGCGGTAAAACCGGCTCTTTTTCTTGTTTGCCTCATAAGCCCGGCCCAGCGGGCTGTCAGGGTCAATCATGCCGATAATCAGGCGGCCTCGCGGTTTCAATACCCTGGTAGCTTCGCGCAAGGCTCGAAACGGGTCTGCCAGGAAGCAGAGGACGGTGACCATCAGGACAAAATCGAATGATCCATTCTCCAAAGGAAGTTCTTCCGCATAGGCCTCCAGGACTTTTATTCCCCGTTTCCTGGCGATTGCGGCCATGGCCTTGGCCGGCTCCACCCCCACTTCAATTCCCAGCGGCGCGGCAAATCGCCCTGTTCCCACCCCGATTTCCAAACCACGGCCTTCTTCCGGCATGAAGGCTTTGATCGCCGCCAGTTCGGATTGGTAGGCGAACTCATTTCGGATAAACCAGTCATCGTATTCTTGAGCCGATTCTTCAAAGATGTTGGCCATTTCTAGATACTCTCCTCCGCCATTATAAAGGCCGGCAGCGATGTCGGTCAATTCGGCATTTGGTGAGGATCAGGAGATCATTCCGGACATCAATCGATGATGATTCGTGGTCATTTCGACATCAAAACCGCGGTAACCAATAAGACCATGATCCCCAAGCCAAAGTTGGCTTTAACGAGATTTAATGAAAACTTTTGCAGCCTGGCAACTTGAGCAGATAAAGAAGGTGATCCCGCGGCTTCAGCAGATAATTTCCCGATTCTGGGAGCTAATACCAGTCCCCGGTAAAAGTGAATGATTATCATCAAGGCTACCAAAAGATGTTTGAAGACCAAAGTACCATTCCAGAAGTCGCCCATATTGAAAAATCCACCGAATTTCTCTTTATACAAGGCGATGATAATCCCGGTGATAACCATCACCAAGATACTGGCGTTTGCCAGGGGAGTGAATTTCCCGGTAATTTCCTTCATTAATGCCGCCATAGCGGTCGATTCCAGCGAGGTCCTGGCGCTGGGAAGGATTACCAGGAGAACCATAAAAATTCCGCCGATCCAGATCACGGTGGCGAATAAATGGATAAAGTGACTTAAGCTCAAAACAATCAAGTTCATGACACACCTCCTTTGAATGAGTCCTTCGCTTAATTTTTCGAGAGCACCGGAAGCAGCGGCGTTTTTGCCGCCCCTGCCTCCGGTCATGGATGGTTAGTCCTACTTCGTGGCTTTGGGGTCTTCGGCCTCTTTCTTACCTTGGGCGCTATCTTTCCCACCCTGGTTCTGAGGCACGGCCAGGCCACAGCCACAGCCGCACTTCTTTTGCTGGTCTGCCATTCGGATCACCTCCTTTCTTGTTAATCCGGGCATTGCATCAGAGGAGTCATTTTCCTCTGGTGGCGCCCAGGGATTTCCGGCTCGCCGGCTATCCGCACGTTTTCACTGCCCTTTGAGCTTTCCCAGGTGCTCCTCAACCCCGGCCAGTTCTTTCTTCAACTGGTCCCGGTAGTTTTCCAGGCTATCCAGTTCTTCTTTGGTGGAAAAGAACTTGCGGAAAGAAAGGCCACAGCCGCAGTCGCAACGACACACCGGACCCGGATGCTGTCCTCTGGGGGTACACATTCTGATCACCTCCTTTTTTGGGGCCGTTAGTTATTAAGCAATTACTAAAGACCTGGATTAAAAAAAATTATGTTTATTTTCGCCTGCTTATTTAGGCTTCAATTCCTTAATTCTGGCATCCACCAAGCTGAGTTCGGTTTGCAATTCCCTTTGATACCTCTGCAGCGACTCCAGATCGGTATTAGCCTGTTCTTGATCCCGCCAGGCGCCGGTCCCTTTGCATCCGCAGGTGCAGACTTCGGCCAACTGGCGGCCACACTTTGCCAACGCCTCTTCGTCAATGGAATAGGGAATCCAATACCCTTTTCTCTCGCTCCGCACCAGGCCGGATTGCCTCAGTAATCTCAGGTGCTGCGACACCGCGGCAGGGGTGACCCCCAATTGCTTGGCGATTTCCATGGCCCCTAAAGGCCCCTGGGTCTTCAGGAGTTCAATGATTTTTACCCGGGTGAC
>JAGVPN010000350.1 GCA_020052215.1 Syntrophobacterales bacterium | reverse complement strand
TCGATCTCCATGCGCAGTTTGGACGCCGCCTCGTCGATCAGGTCCACGGCCTTGTCCGGGAGTTGCCGGTCGGTGAGGTAGCGGTGGCTTAGGGTGGCCGCAGCCACGATGGCGCTGTCCTTGATGCGCACCCCGTGGTGCACTTCGTATTTCTCTTTCAGGCCCCGGAGGATGGCGATGGTGTCCGAAACCGACGGCTCGGCCACCATGATGGGCTGGAAGCGGCGCTCCAGGGCGGCGTCTTTTTCAATGTACTTGCGGTACTCGTTGATGGTGGTGGCGCCCACGCAATGCAATTCCCCCCGGGCCAGGGGCGGTTTGATCATGTTGGAGGCGTCCATGGCGCCCTCCGCGGCCCCGGCGCCCACCAGGGTGTGGAGCTCATCGATGAACATGATGATCTGGCCGTCGGACTCGGTCACCTCTTTGAGCACCGCCTTGAGACGGTCTTCGAATTCGCCCCGGAACTTGGCCCCGGCAATCAGCGACCCCAGGTCCAGGGTCACCAGGCGCTTGTTTTTGAGGCCCTCGGGCACGTCGCCGTTGACGATGCGCTGGGCCAGGCCTTCCACGATGGCGGTCTTGCCCACCCCGGCTTCGCCGATGAGCACCGGGTTGTTCTTAGTGCGCCGGGAGAGCACCTGGATGATCCGCCGGATTTCGCTGTCCCGGCCGATCACCGGGTCCAGCTTGCCGGTCCGGGCCATTTCGGTCAAATCCCGGCCGTATTTCTCCAGGGCCTGAAATTTCTCTTCCGGGGCCTGGTCGGTGACCCTTTGAGCGCCCCGGAGATCAGCCAGGGCCTTGAGAATAGCCTCGGGAGTGAGCCCCTCAGCCCTGAGCAGCCGGCCCGCCTCGTTGGCCTTGTCCGCGGTCAGGGCCCAGAAAAGGTGCTCGGTGGAGATATATTCATCTTTCATCTGGCCGGCCTGTTTGAAGGCGTCGTCCAGGGCCTTATTCAAGCTCGGGGAAATATAGACCTGGGCCTCGCCGCTCACCTTGGGCAGGCGGGTTAAGAGGTCATCCACTCCCCGGGTCACGCGGCCGGGATCGATCTCCAGTTTTTTCAGGAGGGGGCGGATCAGGCCCTCCTCCTGGGCCAGGAGCGTACGCAGCAGGTGGGCCGGCTCAATCTGGGGGTTCCCCAGCTGCCGGGCCAGTGCCTGCGCCCCCTCCAGGGCCTCCTGGGCTTTGTAGGTTAGCTTGTCGAGTCTCACTGCCATTATGTCCAAACCTCCGCTCAATATACCTAACATTAAGAAATTACTTGTAAAATGTTAAGCATCAAAACAATTTTGTCAAGCCATTGTGACCTTGTGATCCAAAAAACTCTCTCAGAACGAGTCCCCGTGAATAAATTGACAGTAAGTGGTTTTGGGATTATTATGAAATTGATACAAAAACTTGGGTAAATTATTCCAAATATTAAATGGTTATCCTTCCAGGAATTAATGAGTGAGGAGATTTTATTAGCTCACAAAATGCCCTGGCCACCATAGGTAAGTTATGAAAACCGTAGCCATCATCCCCGCCCGCTTCGGCTCCAGCCGCTTCCCGGGCAAACCCCTGGCGCTGATCCTGGGGAAACCCCTGATCCAGTGGGTCTATGAACAGGCCCTTAAGGTCGAGGATTTGGACGGGGTCTGGGTGGCCACCGATGATGGGCGCATCCGGGATTGCGTGGCGTCCTTCGGCGGCCGGGCCCTCATGACCCGGGAGGACCATACCTCGGGCAGCGATCGCCTGGCCGAAGCCGCGGGGCTGCTTAACCTGGCCCCCGAGGACATCGTCATCAACATCCAGGGGGACCAGCCGGTCTTTCCCCCGGACCTCATCTCCCGATTGGCTGGCGTCCTCAGCCGGGACCCCGGGGTGGTCATGGTCACCCCGGTCAAGCTAGTGCGCGACCCTTTGGTTGCGGCCAACCCCAACACCGTCAAGGTGGTTTTCGACCGGGCCGGCCGCGCCCTCTATTTCTCCCGCAGCCTCCTGCCCTTCTGGCGGGACGGCGACACCCCCTATTATTACCGGCACCTCGGCATCTATGCCTACCGGGTGCAGTTTCTCAAGGAGTTCGTGCACCTCGCCCCCGGGCGTTGGGAGGAGGCGGAGAAGCTGGAGCAGCTCCGGGCCCTGGAGCACGGCTTTCCCATTCACATCGTGGAAACGGAGGGCGACACCCGGGAGGTGGACACCCCGGAAGACGCCCGGCAGGTGGAAGAGTTTCTCCGGCGCCAACAGTCTGACTAAGGCCGGATTCAAGAAAAAAGATTGTATTGGCGGGTGGCGCAGCCTTTCCAGGCTGTGCCCGACTAACCTGCTTACTTGGCATAGGCTGGAAAGCCTGTGCCACCGATTTAAAGAACTTTTCAGGGACTTGGGAACCAGAAACGAAAAGTCGGAAGATTAGGGGGTGGCGGGCGTCGGCGTGGCGCGCCCCTGATAATACGCCGGGAATTTCTGGGCCAGAACCGGCCCCAGGTGCGCGGCAATGATGTCCGCCAGCCGGGCGGCGCCGGCGTTGGTGTAGTGCATCAGGTCGAAATAGTAGGCGGAGTTTTTGGGCATCTCCCGGGCCAGATCGATCACCAGGACGCCCCTTTCCCGGCCCACTTCCCGGGTGACGCCGTTGTAAAGTTCCAGGACCTGCCAGGCCGTGGCGCCGTCCATGTCCTGGGCCACAAACCGGTGGCCCAGGTCCACCCCGCCGGCCTCAGCCGCGCCTTCGCCGTAGAGCACCGGCTGCGTCAACAGCACCGGCAAAATATTATGCTCCCGGCAAATGGTAATGAGTTTTTCCAGTCTGGCTTTATACGGCCGCAAGTAATGGTCTTGATGATCTTTAATCATGGCGGCCCTGGCCGTATCCGAAACCTCGAAATACGGCAGTTTCTCAAAGTCGATCTCCTGGGGGTCGTTCTGGTTGTTAATCATGACGGACTTGGGAAAGTAGTAGCGGTACAGGTTCAAGGCGGCGGCGGCCAGTTCGCTGCGCACCGCCGCGGAAGCCAGGAAGCGCTCCAGAGAGCGGAAGTTAACGCCATGAATCCGCTGGTCAAATTCACGTTCGCCCCGGACCCCCAGGTCATTAATCCCCACCAGGAAGATCACCACCTTGGGTTTTAATTTCACCAGATAATCTTTCATTAAGATGTGGTGGCCGAAGGTGGAATTGCCGCTGAGACCGGCATTATTGAGCCAAAGGCGCTGGAAGTCGCGCTGCAATTTCACGCCCAACGCGTGGGACCAGGTCTTGTCCCCCGCCAGGTCGAAACACTCGGTGGTACTGCCGCCCACCGTAACGATGGTCAGATTCCGGGGGAAATCGGCGGGCGGCTCCGGGCCCCGGAACCCCAGGGAATTGCGTTGATGAACCACGACCTTATCCAGCTTCCCCAAGCCGTGTTCATGATGGATGATTTCTTTCTTGTTGATGGGCAGGATGATTTTGTCGCCCTTAATTCTGAAGCCCAAAGGATTATAAATTCTCAAGATCAGTTCACAGAGACCTAAAACTAAAACCAAGCTCATCAATAAAACTAAGACGTTTTTGCCAACGTTATGTAGTTTGGCCCGCATTGTTATTTGTGGCACTTCCTTTAATGTCATTATCTGCCACTCCTAATCTTTTTTATGTATCATGAGTTACTGAATTGTCAAGGGGAATTCAGCCTCGGCGCCAACACGGTTGCTGCTATTGCGACCAAGCACCGGGTAACAACAGGACCGCCTTCATTACTGCGGCCCCGGCCTAATCCCTTGCCAGGGGGGCCGGATTTGACTATAGTTGGGTAAAAGGCCCTCTCAATGCTAACTGATCAACGCCACAGGCTTTTATGATCCCGTCCGCACCACGGCAAATTTCCCCCGTGGTGATCTCCACGGCCCTGGGGCATGACGGCCGGGGCATCTTCCCCTATACCCTGCTCCCCGGCTACCGGCGGCTTCTGGCCGCCGTCAAGGACACCGGGACCACGGTGTTCACCAAATCCGCCACCCGCTTTAAACGCCGGGGTAACTTCATCCCCGCCAACCCCCTCACCTGGAAATACATCCGGAGGCTCCCGGGTATGGGCATGCTCAACGCCTACGGCCTCACCAACGCCGGGGTGGATGTCTGCGCCTCGGATATCCGGCGGGCCTGCGACGAGGGCTTCAAGATCATCCCCAATCTCTATCCCGAATTCATCAAGGGCACGGCCATCGCCATCCGGGAGACCCTGGAGGCGGTTTCGATCTACCAGAGGAGCCTGGGCCTTAACTTCCAGGCCCTGGAACTCAACTACTCCTGCCCCAACTCCGAGGAGGCCATTGCCAAAAACGTGGTCCAGGCGCTCCAGGCCACCCGGAAAGTACGCAGCCTCTATCCCCAGTTGTTCTTAATCGCCAAGCTCAGCATCTGCCACCCCTACGAGTTCGCCCGGGAATTGGAGCGCATCGGGGTCAACGCCCTCCACGCGGTCAACACTATCCCCTACAATATCGTCTTTCCGCTGCAGCGCTCCCCCCTGAACGAGGTGAGCGGCGGCGGCGTCTCCGGGGGACCGGCCTGCACCCTGGCCTTAAAGTATAATCAGGAATTGCGCCAAAAAGTTGACTTGTTCCTGATCATGGGCTGCGGCGTCACGGGCGAAGACGACGTCCAGCGCTACTTCGACCTGGGCGCCGACGCGGTTAGCCTGTGCACCCTGGCCCTCAGAAAGCCTCAAGCGGCGGCCAGGCTCGTGGTCAGGTTTAACGGCTGATACCAAGTTGCCGTCAAACAAGTAATGTAGCAATTGCCAAAAGTTTTTTCCGTTATGGGAAGCTTTATAATCCCCCCTGCCCCCCTTTACAAAAGGGGGGGAACTACAAGTAATTGTTGTTAAAGTCCCCCTTTGAAAAAGGGATTTAGGGGGATTTGAGAACCTCCAAACGGTAAGGAATTTATGGCAAACGCGATAATCCGAATTGTAGGGGCGGTGCGCTCACCGCCCCTACGGGG
>JAGVPN010000445.1 GCA_020052215.1 Syntrophobacterales bacterium | reverse complement strand
TCCCCAATGACAACCCCCAACCGGACGAATCCGATCGCCGGGGCGGACGTGAACCAAAAAAGCGTCCTGAGTAACGGTCTTCGGGTCGTTACCGAGGAAGTTTCCCACTTCCACTCGGCGGCGGTGGGGATTTGGCTCAATGTGGGCTCCAGGGACGAGACCGGCGCCGAGAACGGTCTGACGCATTTCCTGGAGCACATGGCCTTTAAGGGTACCCCCCGACGTACCGTCCTGGACATCGCCCGGGAAATCGACCAGTTAGGGGGCCTGTGCAACGCCTTCACCGGTAAGGAGCAGACCTGCTTCCACGGGCGAGTCCTGGCGGAGCGCCTCCCCCGGTTGGTGGACCTGTTGGGCGACCTGGTCCTCAAGTCCCAACTGGCCGCGGAGGACCTGGACCGGGAGCGGCAGGTCATCCTGGAAGAGATTTCCGCCCAGGATGACAGCCCGGAAGAACTGGTTCAGGTACACTTTGCCCGGAGCTTCTGGGGGGACAACCCCTTCGGCTGGCCCATCCTGGGGGAAGCGGAGCACATCGCCCAGGTGAGCCGGGAAGACCTGCTGGCTTACCGGAAGATCGCCTACCGGCCCGAAGACATGGTAGTGGCCGCGGCCGGCCGGGTCCGGCACCAGGAACTGGTGGATCTGGTGGCCGCCGGTTTCGAAGGGTTTATCAACGGTGCCCCGGGCCGAAAACGCCAGGCTATCACCACTCATCCCGGGGTCTACGCCCTCTCCCGTGACCTGGAGCAGGTCAACCTGGTCCTGGGCGGACCGGGATTGGCGGCGGGCGATCCCCGGCGCTACGCTGCCACCATGCTCCAGATGGTCCTGGGAGGCAACATGAGTTCGCGCCTCTTTCAGGTAATTCGGGAGCAGCTTGGGCTGGCCTATTCTATCCACTCGTTCCTCCAGTTTTTCAGCGATGCCGGGCTGGTGGGCATCTCCGCCGGGGTGAGTCCCCAAAACCTTTCGGCCATCATGGCCGCCATCCGCCGGGAACTCAAGCAGTTGCAGGAGGAGAAAGTCTCCGAGGCGGAGTTGACCGCGGCCAAAGAAAACCTCCGGGGCTCCATCATTCTGTCCTCGGAGGATTGCGAGCATCTCATGGGGCGTCTGGCCAAAAATGAGCTGAACTTCGGCCGCTATATCCCCCAGGAGGACATCATCGCGGGCCTGCTGAAGGTCACCGCGGACGAGGTCCTGGAAGCGGCCCGGGACCTGCTGAGACCGGAAGCCTGGGCCGTGGCACTCCTGGGGCCGGTGGATAATCCGGGCGATTATAGCCTGGGTTAAGGCAGCTGTCAGCAGTCAGCAGTCAGCTTTCAGCAAAGACTTGGGGTTGGCCCGGGCGATTAAGATGTAGGGTGGGCACTGCCCACCATCTCTACTAGAATCCGTAGGGCGCGTCTCACGCGCCATTCTTGGTGCGGAACACGTACGAAGGAAAATTTCTTTCGATTCCCAAGCGCCTGCTCCAAAAAGTTTTTGTGGCACCGGCATCTTGCCGGTGCGTGCACAGGCTGGAAGCCTGTGCCACCAAAGGCGGCGGGCACGGAGGCCCGCCCCACCGACTTTTCATAGTTTCGGGTGTTCCGAAGGAACATGAATTAATGCTTGGGAACCATTAACCCGAGTGAAAGCCCATCTATCCTAATATGCTGCAAATCCTGCCGGAAAGTCAGGCAAACATCCTGGGGTTGAAGGTCGGCGGCAAGTTCACCAGCCGGGACTGCCAGGAGTTGCTGATTCCCCGCCTAAAAAACCTGATCCGGGAGCACGGCCGGGTGCGGGTGCTCCTCTGTCTGGATGAAGATTTCCAGGGATCGGACCTGGAGGCGTTATCACAGGAGGCCTTCGGCCTTCAACACCGGGATGACTTCCAGAGGATTGCCGTGGTGGGGGCCTCCTGGTGGCTCAGCCTCCAACTGAAACTCATGGCGCCTTTGATCGCCGGAGAGGTGCGAAACTTTTCCCGGGCCGAACTCCCGGAGGCCTGGACCTGGATCCGGGGCTGAAAAATCAAGCGGGGCCGGCTGGCCCCGCGGTTTAAACCTGTGTCTCGATAGAAAAACCGGCAGGCCGCCCGGGCCGCCGGTCTCTCCCCAAGTCAGCCGAGTTTTTTCCTAAAAATCCTCGTCGTCTTCCAGGATGGCCTTGTTGATGAATTTATAGAGGCTGCCGATCCACTCCAGCTCGTTTTCCAGTTCGGAATTGGCGAAAATCCATTCGCCTTCCCGGTCTTTGGCGATGATGACGATTTCTTCGATGTCATCCAGCTCCTGATAGAACTTCTCCACCACCTCCTTGACGGAACGTTGGGCCCTGGCAAAAGGAATGATGTTTTTGGTCATTTGTGTGTGGCGGGTAGAGCGCCCGTCACCCTCCCTTATGGTTATTCCCTCCGTTTGAAGGGTGGGGTGTCTGATACCAATTTGCATTCAAATGGTGGCACAGGTTTTCAACCTGTGCATGCGCAGGCTGAAGCCTGCGGCTACCAAAAATTACCTCATGATTGCGACTTGGTATGATAACCTTCATTCTTTAATGAACGGCGCAAAAAAATCAATGATAATTTTGTTCACCAGGCCCGGCGCTTCCTCCTGGGGGGCATGGCCAACCTCGGGGAGGAGGTGAAATTCCGCCTGGGGCAGGTGGGCGGCCATCCAGTGCCCCTGGGCCGGGGGCAGGATGCGGTCTTGTTCTCCCCAGATGAGGGCCGCGGGCTGGGTGAGGTCCCGGAGCAGGGCGGCGATCTCCGCCAGGGGGCGAATCGTCAGCTGCCGGCAGACCTGGCGCAGCGCCAGGCGGCGTCGGAGGTGTTTGTAAGGAGGGGCGTAGCCCACCACCGCCTCGGGGATCAGGCGTTCCGGGTGGCAGTAGACCAGGCGCATGAACCAGGGGAGCAGCCAGGGACCCAGGAGGGCCGCGGCGGCTGCCCCTATGACCGGCAGCCGCAGCGGCCAAAAGGCGTAGGGGACGCGGGTCAAGGCCGCGGCGGGGGCCAGGAGCGCCAGGGCCGAGACCCGGGCCGGCCGTTCCCGGGCCAGGAGGAGGCTCAAGCCGCCCCCCAAAGAATTGCCGCCCAGGGCCACGGTGTCGAGACCATGCCAGTCCAAGAAATCCCAAAGGCCCCGGACCAAGGCCCCGGCGCGGTAATCCGCCTCCAGGGGCGCGGGGGAGCGGCCGTGCCCGGGCAGGTCCGGGGTGATCACCCGGAAGTGGCGGGAGAGGGGCGCCCGGTTGTGGCGCCAGGAGAAGCTGGAGGCCCCCAGGCCGTGCAGCAGCACCAGGTCGGGGCCCTGGCCGGCGATTTCCACGTACCAGTCCCGGGGGTGGATCACCGCTGCTCCCCTCGGGCGGCGGTGGCTGGCGGATCTTTCACCGGGGGCCGACGGGAGGCCGCCAGCCCCGGCGCTTTTAATCCCGCCAATCCGGGGCCCATGATGACACTTTCCGGCAACAACACTCCCCGGATGGTGATGCCGGAGACCGTGGTCCAGGCCTGGTGCGGCACCAACTGGTTATCGACGTTGGCAAAAACTACCCCCTGGGAATCCTTGAAGACCGGGTTGATCAGGGAAACCATGACCTGGCGGCCGTCCTGGCTCTCCGCCCCCAGGCGCACCTCCATGGTTTCGGGCCGGGGATAGGGAATGCCCTGGATGGCGCTGGTCTCCCCCTCCCGGGTGGGGCCGATAATCCCCAGGCGGCAGTTGTAGAAGGCGGACAGGGGGTCATAGACCTGGTGGGAGAGGTCGGTTTGCCATTTTTTCGACAGACCCTTGCCGGCGCGCCACTCCCACAATTCCAGCCGGCCCCGGGAATAGTTGAAGCGGTATTCTTTCAGGCGGCGTTTCCCCCGTCGCCACGACTCTTCCCGGTAAATGAGCGGCAGGAGGCGGTTGTTACGCCAGACCATCTCGGTCTGCAGGCGTTCCCGCTGGTCTCCGGACAAGAGCTTGATAAGGCCTTGGGGTTCGCCGATAATTTCCGCCACAAAGCGTCCCGGTCCCAGGCGATTCAAGGTGAGCGTGATCCGGGCCGCATCTTGGATGGACAGGACCACCAGCCGGTAGCGCAACTCCTCCAGGAGGGCCGGCGGGGCGGCCAGGGCCGGATGCCCCGGCAGCCCCAGCCCAATCAGCAGCAGCAAGGCCAGGAAGGGGAGGGCGCCGGCAAGGCGGGATGGAGTTCTCAAGCGCCAGGGCTCCTCAGGGTTGGGCTTTAGGTACGAGAGCCGCGCAGGGGGGCAGGGCCAACAGCCCCTCCTTCCTGATCTCACCGGGGTTCAGTAAGTGCGCCGTGAACTTGCCGAAAAGGGGCACATGGGTCAAGGCCAGGGTGGGTACCTGCTCCGGGTTGAGGTAGATAACATATTGTTTTGCCGGCTTGGATTTCGTCCGGCAGTGGTCCAGCGTCACCTTGCGGCCCACTTCAGTGTTACCGCCGATCACAAAGACCATCTCCTGGGGCGCCAGCGTGGACAGGACCATTACCTTCAGGGTGGAGCCGCCGGGCAAAGGCCCGAAAACGCCCAGGCGGAGGTTGTAAAACAGGCTCAAGAGGTCATACACCGGGCTTTTCAGGGGCACTTCCCATTGCTTGACCGTCTCAAAGCCTTCGGCCTGACGCCAGAGAGACAGGTGACCGCACTCATAGTCGAAGCGGTACTCTTTCACGACGCGCTTGCCCTGGCTGATGAACTCTTCCCGGCAGATAAGCGGCACCAGCCGCCCCTCCCGGTGGATCATCTCGGTCTGGTAGCGCACAGGCAACCAGCGGTTCGACAACCGCCACACACCCTGAGTCGTCCCGGAAACCTCCGCCAGGTAACGTCCCGGTCCCAATTCCTTGAGCACCAGGTGTGCCAGGCCAACATTCGAACTGGGGCCCAGGCTGACCTTGTACTCCAGATCTTCCCGGATGACCGGCACGGTGGCGGCCAGGGCCGGATGCCCCGGCAGCCAAAGCCCAATCAGCAGCAGCAGCAGGGCCAGGAAGGGGAGGGCGCCGGCAAAGCGGGATGGAGTTTTCAAGCGGCAGGGCTCCTCAAGGTTGGGCTTTAAGGCCAGGTGAAGGAGAGGGGGACAGGGCCAGCAACCCTTCCTTCCTGATCTCACCGGGGTTCAGTAAGCGCCCCGCAAGCTTGCCGAACAGGACTACCCGGGTCCAGGCCAGGGTGGGCACCTGCTCGGGGCTGAGAAAGATAAAATATTGGTCCACCGTCTTAGAGTCCGGCGGGCGGTAGTCCATCATCACCTTGCGGCCCACTTCGGTGTTACCGCCGATCACGAAGACCATCTCCTGGGGGGCGGGGGTGGACAGGACCATCACCCGCAGGGAGGCGCCGCCGGGCAAAGGCCCGAAAGCGCCCAGCCGGACGTTGTAAAACAGGGTCAAGAGGTCATACACCGGGCCTTTCAGGGGCACCTCCCATTTCTTGACCGGGTCGCTGCCGTCGGCCTGACGCCAGAGCGACAGGAGGCCGCGCTCATGGTCGAAGCGGTACTCTTTCACGACGCGCTTGCCCTGGCTGATAAACTCTTCCCGGTAGACCAGCGGCACCAGCCGCCCCTCCCGGTGGATCATCTCGGTCTGGTAGCGCTCGGGCAGCCAGCGGCTCAATAACTGCCACATCCCCTGGGCCGCCCCGGAAAACTCCGCCAGGTAATGTCCCGGTTCCAACTCCTTGAGCACCAGGTGAACCCGGGCCACATCCGACCACGGGCCCAGGCTGATTTGATATTCCAGGTTTTCCCGGATGTCCGGCGCGGCGGCGGCAACCCGGAGGGGCCCCGGGGCTATCTGGAGCATCAGGACCAGCAGCAGGAGTACGCCAGTCGGCATCAGTCGTCCCCGTCTTCCGGTTCTTTCGGGGGGGGCGGCCCCCACACCCCGGTGGCGAAGCGGTCGGCCCACCACTTCTGGAGGTCCTCGGGGCCGGCGCTTTCCACCAGGTCGTAGCGATAGTCTTCGATGAATTGGACTATCAGCTGGTAGGCCGCGTTAATCTGCTGCATCCGGCCCCGGTGGGTTTCCTCGGCGCCGGCCGGGGCCCGGTCCGGATGCCAGCGGCGGGCGGCCCGGCGATAGGCCGCCTTGATCTCTTTTTTGGTGGCCTTGAGATCCAGATTCAGGAGTTGGCGTGCTTCTTCCAGGGTCATGATTTACGGTCGCAGTTCATAAATTGGCTGGTATGAATTGAGCCATGATAGGCAGGCTGGGTGAAACGTCACACTAACCGGAACCATGCCGGGAAAAATGTAGTAGGGAGCGTTTTGCGTCCCCAAAAGTTGCTTGTGCAAAGCACTCTGATAGTGTCATTATATACCCGATGCATCCGTGGCCCAACCACCGATTGCGCCGTGGGCCGAGAACTTGGTCTATGCGGTATCCCCGCATTTTATGGTCTATAATTTCGGGAGAGTCCACAAGACCTTGAGAGTAACCCCAGTGATGGAAGCTGGGATTGCCGATCAGGTTTGGAGTTTAGAGGAAATAGCGGCCATGGCGGACAGTTTTAGTTCTTAAACCTTGACCTTAACAGTTTTAATTTTCTTGCTTGGTTCAATCTTAAAGGTAGGGACTTCCAATAAGGGGAGGATTAAACCGGGGAACCCACATCTTATAGTAAGGGCATAAGCTTGTTCTCTTAAATACGGATATAAAATTATAGGAGCATTTCTGTTTGCCCAATCTTCAATATGCGCCTTTTCAAATTGAGTTTCATCAACCTTAAAAACCCCACTTATAACAATCCTCATGTCAAAATGGTTTTCCTGACCTTCTTTCTCCTTGATTTCTAATTTGACGCCAACCTGAATGATATGATTTTTATTATCATATTTAGAGTGGCCAGTGAGTAAATTAAACTCTTCTGCATCTAATGTTAAATAAGCAGATTCTGGGTGTTTTTTTACCTTTATAAACAACTCCTTAACATTAAGAGAAATGAGTTGTATTGGATAAAGATTAGGATTGAAATCTTTCTTTTCAGGCATTGTATACCCTATGCGGCCAAAGCATAGCCGTAATTATCTGCTGCAATTGGCACTCCCGTCTCTAGTTTATCGCGCAAATTCAAAATTGGATAATCAGTATCCTTATGCAAGGCATAGTTAGCCCTTTTAAAAGCCAAATTAATTTCTTTCTTAGCGGTCATCACATGAATTGCAATTTCGGACTGACCTCGTGAAATCGGCTTGAATGTGATTGAAGCAAGTTCTTTTGCAGGTTTCATTTTGATAGCATACAGTACCCTGATAAGTCTGTCAGCCTTGACTGATGGTTTAGTTTTTCCATTTTCCCAGCGGGAAAGAGTAGCGTTATCTATGCTAACCAAATTTGCGAAATCTTTTCCCCTTAACCCCATTTCCTTTCGAAGAAATCTAATTTCCTTGCCTGTTAGTTGGGTGTCCTTCTCCAACAAACAATTGGAAATAGCTTCATGTACGGCAAGAATCCTGGGGATTAGGGCAGATTCATCTCCGCAGTTACACTTAATCATTTCAATATCGCAAATTGTGACGTTGTCAAGGCCAGACTCCAGGTATTGATAATCACCCCTGAAGGATTCCTGTGATTTGCCGCAATTAGGACAAACTATCTCACTCATATCAATACCCAAATCCGGTTATAATATTCAATCGATTAAGTTCTTCATTAAGTTCGACGACGACCCCAAGTGGTTCACCATCAGTGTCATGACCAAAGAATCTGAAAATGCCTTTTACATCGTCGCCATCTGCCGTCCCGAGGCTTATCTTGCCAGATTTTAAAACCTCAAAAATATCCCGCATGGAAAAATTTCTAGCCCTCATCTGATCTTGACAGTGAGAAGAAGTTTGTACAAAGCCAGATTCAAGGATTTCGAGAATCTTGACCCTGACAGATTCTAAATCAACTATAGAGACTTTTGACAAAATGTCAACTTTTTGTCACAGAAAATTTTGCCCACCCCATATGCTGAAAAATCTATAATATATTGTAGAAGCTATAAAATCCAGAACGAAAGACCTACTAATTTTTCCTTTCCGTGAATTGTTTAAATTATAAGCCATTTAAATGCCCCCTCCCTAAATTTTCAGACGAGGATTTTCAAACTGATATACTACCCGGTCAGGTGGTCCCTTGTCTTATCGGCTAACTCATGGTAAAATAAAACAAATTACCTAGTTGCCTTTCGCCAGAGGGTGAGCCCGCCGCCCAGGTTGCCGCGGCCCGCGGTTTCCTGGGAGTGAGGGTCACCGGCCAAAGGCTCGCAACCCCCGCAGTTTTTCAGATATTTTCTGAATGGGGGGAACATCATTCGGACCTGCCCCAGAATCTGCCACCCGGAGAGGCTGGGGCTCCGCCACCGGGCTGCGCCGGGAGCGGGAAAAGGGAGAGTAACCATTCCATGACGTCAAACAAGACTTTAGACATGCCCGCCAGTGAACTGAACCAGACCCTGGAGCGGCTTACCGATGAAATCATGGCGAACCATCAGAACCAGGAAGAACTGGTGCTGGTGGGCATCCGGACCGGCGGCGCCTTTTTGGCCCAGCGGCTGGCCGCCAGCATTGCCCGGCGGACCTCCCGGCCGGTGCGGGTGGGGGTGCTGGATATCACCCTCTACCGGGACGATTGGACCCAGCTCAGCCACAAGCCCCTGGTGGGCAAGACGGAACTGCCGGGGTCCATTGACGATCAGGAGGTGGTGCTGGTGGACGATGTGCTGTTCACCGGCCGCACCATCCGGGCGGCCCTGGATGCGCTGATCGATTATGGGCGGCCCCGGCGCATCGAATTGGCGGTGCTGGTGGACCGGGGCGGTCGGGAGCTGCCCATCCAGCCGGATTATGTGGGCCGGGCCATGGCGTTGCCCCTGGGCCAGAGAGTCAACGTTTATCTGACTGAGATGGGACGGCCCGACGAAGTGGCCATCGAATTGGGTCCCCCGGCCAGGTCCTGATGGAGAGGCAGAAAAGGGGCAAGATTAGAGGCGCCGCCAAGCCGGCCCCCCTGGCGCCGGAGGCCCGGGTCAGGCTGGAAAGCCAGATGGCCGAGGTGGTTAGAGCCTTGGAAGCGGAAGTCGAGCCGGCCGCGTTGCAGACCCAGGTCAGTCCCGATCCCCAAGACCCTGACTGGGACGCCCACCTCATGGCGTCCTTGGGGGCCTTGAGCCATCCGGCTATCCCGCCTCTGCTGGCGGCGCTCTTCGGCCAGGCCCGGGACAAGGTCCGGCGCAAGGCCCTGAATAAAACCCTGCACCGTCTCAAAACCCGGGGGGTGGCCTTTCCCGACGATCTCCTGCCCCGGGAAGAGGCCAGCTTCGGGACGCCGCTCCCCGGGGCCGCCAAGGTCTTCGTTTCTCCGATCTTCGGCGTCGGCGAAAGCTACGTCATCCTGGAGGGACCCCCGGAGATCCTGGGGGGCAACTTCCTGGTGGCCCGGGTCAGCGACCAGGCAGGCTTTAAGGAGTGCGTGCTCCTGTCCCTGAAGCGCCAGCAGCAGGCGGAGGTTTGGGGCCGTTTCCGGGAGCAGGGTCTGGACCACTGGCTTTCCCCGCCCCCGGCTTACGCGGTGGCCAGGCTGGAGGAGGCGTACGCTCATAAGGCCGGCCCGGGACCCGGGGCCGCGCAATATGGGGCCTTGCGGGAGAAAATTTTCCGCCACTGGGGCCGCGCCGAGGCCGCCCCGGACCTGGACCGGGAGCTGCCGGCCATCTCCCCGAAGGAGTTGCCGCGGCTCTTGGAACACTGCCGGAAGCTGGCCCTGGATCCGCTGTTCCTCTCCTTTCTGCCGGGACCGGAGGAAATTGCCCCCTGGCTGGTTAAACTCCAGGAGGTGGAGGAAAGTCCCCTGGTGTTGTCGGATCAGCAGAAGCAGGTCCGCACCGACGGGGTGCTGGAGGAAGCCACCCGGGCCCTCTACCCGCTGGAGACCCGGACCGACTGGGGCCGACGCCTCCTGACCACCGCCTACTACCTGCGCCTGGAAGGCAGGGAGGAGGATTCCCGGGCCGCCCAGGCGGCGGCGGCCGACCTGACCGCCCCGGAGAAAAGCGCCCTCTCCGGGGAAAACGCCTTCCTGAAAAGCCTGGTGCAGTATGCCGTGTACCTGGCCTGGGAGGTGCAGAAACCCCAGGAAAGCGCGGCGGGGAGCGGTCTGGTGGCAACGCCCGGTGAGGCGGGGCTCATCCGGAGGTGAGCATGATTCACACGTTGAGTGTGCGCACGAACCGCCGCACCGAGATGGTTGACATCACCGGTCAGATCCAGGAACAGGTGCGCCTGAGCGGGGTTACGGAAGGCGTTTGCCACCTCTTCTCAGCGCACACCACCGCTGGTCTGACCATTAACGAAAACGCCGACCCCAGCGTGGCGGCCGACATCCTCATGGTTTTGAACCGGGTCATCAGCGAGAAGGAGGCTTATCGCCACCTGGAAGGCAACTCTCCGGCGCACATCAAGACTTCCCTTATGGGGCCGCAGCTCACCGTGCTGGTGAGCAACGGCAGCCTGCTCCTGGGCACCTGGCAGGGGGTCTTTCTCTCGGAATTCGACGGGCCCCGGACCCGCAAGGTGCACCTTAAAATTATGGCAGGTTAAATGGCGCGTACCCGGGAATTCTTTAGCGAGGTAAAACTGGACGGCCTCCCCCTGGCGGCGTATCGGAAAGGCCAGGCCGCCATCCGGGACCGCAATCTGCTCAAGGACTTGCTGGAATACACTCATATCCACCTGGGGCTGCTGGCCCCGTATGACGCGTCCTATCCCCTCATCGACCCCCGGGAGCTGCTGCCGTCTTTTGAAAAGAATTTCTCGGAATACAAGCATCTGCCGAGCTTCAGCATGGTGGCCTTCAACCGCACCCTCTCCTACCAGGAGGAAATCTTCCAGTTCGATCTCCTCCATCCGCCGGAAGAAGGCAAGCGGCGGTCCGTCCGGGAAGATTTGGACAGGATTGCCCCCCATCTGGACCGGGATTTCAGGTCCGTTTTCAGGCAGCAATTCACCGCCCGGGATATTACCGACCTGGCGCACTATCCGGAACTGTTGGAATTTCTCTTCCACATGGACCGGGCCCACGTGATGGCCCGGGATGAGGCGGGGGATTTCCGCCTCCTGGGGGTCTACGGCTCCTTTCCCTCGGATTTGGACACCGAACTCAAGGCCCTGGGGCGCAAGCTGGGCAAGTTTAAAAAGCTGGACAACGCCACCTACGAACGGGAACGGGAATTCATCTACCAGTTTCTCATGGAACTGTACGGTTTTCCCATCGCTTCGGAGCGGCGGACCTCAGGGGCGCTGTTCGCCCGGCGGCTGAGCCGCCTCAAAGAGCAGTACCTCATCAAGGTGCTGGGCGCCTCGGACCGGACCATCACCAGCCTGTCGGGGTTCGAGCAGAAACGGTATCCGCTGGTGGAAAAGGTAGCGTTGATCTCGCTGTCGCCGTCTCTGGCAGAGGCTAACCCCCATCTCGAAACCGGCGGCTTTTACGTGGACCCCGGGCGGCGGGTGGTGATCCTGAAGGTGACCTACCAGCAGCACAAGTACAACCGGTACAATGTCCTGGAGGATCGGGCTTTGTCCATTGTGCGCCAGGAGATCATCCACCCGGACCACGGCGGCCGGGAAGCAAATCTCAACATTTTGAAGGACACCAAGCGGACTCTGAAAGAGCTCACCGATATCGTCCGGGGTGAGCATAGCGGTTCCATCACCTACCGGCGCAGCGACCTCATCACCTCCACCAAGACCCACGAGGAGCGCCTTAAATTCCTGTCGGCCTGGCTCGCCAAGAATCAGCGGCGGCTGGGGGCCTATGGCCAGGAGACCTTCGAAGCCGCCAAGAAGCTGCTGCACAGCTACCTGTCGCAGCGGGACAACCGGGAGGCGTTCGCCCGGCACCGGGAACTGCACCGGGAAGTGGTGCAGCGCTTGGCCTACCTGAACCAGGTGCAGCAGCTCCAGCCCCTGGAAAAGCTGGCCCAGCCCGGGAAGCGACAGCCGGGGCTGGGTCCCAGCCGCCGCCTGGCCCTGGCCGTGGCCTTTCTGGAGGAAAACCAGCACCAGTTGCCGTATTTCTATCCCGACCTGTTCCAAAAATGTTCCCATCTGTTCCACCAGATATTGCACTATCCTTACTTCAAGAAATTGATAGGCAAAGACAGCCCCCCGGACGGTTCCTTCCGGCACCGGGTCTGGGAGATGCTGGTGCGGGGCGAGGAACTCCTGGCGGATATGAAGAAGCAGCACTGCTGGATCGCAAGGGAAGTTCACCGGGGGACGCCGTTCCCGGTGGTTGGACCCGAGTCCCGGCAGCCTTCCTTGCCCAAGCCCGGCTGATATCAAGTTGACACCTCTGCGAAAGTCTCGATGGCTGTCATTTGCAGTCAACATGTAGCGCAGGCGCCCTCGCCTGCGGCTAGATGAAGTTTGGACAGCCGAGGGCGGCTGTCCTACATGAGACTTTACGCAGAGGTCTCAACTCGGCAGGCGGGGGATGGGAAAAACGGCTTCATCGCGGCCTATCCGGGCAGGAAAGCGAAGCGGAAGAATTTCCCCGGCCTGCTTTAAAAAGCTTGTCAATCTCTTCGGGGTGAGGTATGCTATTAGCCATGAAAAATCCTGCTCAGCCCGTAACGCACCTGGTCGGCTTCCGAGTATCCGGCGGCGCCGTATTGATAGGCGTGGCGGCCTGCCTGTTGGGTTTGGGGCTGATGGGGCCAAGGAGGATGTTGCGGCCATAACCCGTGACCCCCACAAGCGAAACTCCCAGGCAGGGCCGGCAGCGGTCCTGTTTTTTTATTGGGGCGGCTAGACACAAAAGGCAGGTGATGAGCATATGAGTTCGAGGTTTCCTGGCAAGCCAATGATTGACAAATAACCAACACTATTTTACTATAATATCTTTAATAATCTAACTAGATGGCCAGGGGCGGATAATGGAGAGACAGGACCTGGAGCTCATAGAACAGTTGATGGATCGGGACCCGGAGTTGAAACAGTATGTGGAAAAGCACCGGGAATTTGAGAGGCAATTGGAGACCTTCAACCGTCGGCCTTACCTGACCACCGCCGAGACCATCGAGCGGAAACGGTTGCAAAAATTGAAGCTGGCCGGCCGCGATCGGATTGAACTGATCCTGGCCCAGCATCGCCAGAAGGAAAACCTGCAATGAAACTGACCGGCGCCCAAATTTTAATGAAATGTCTGGAGCGGGAGGGAGTCAAGCACATCTTCGGTTACCCCGGCGGGGTGGTCCTGGATATTTATGATGAACTGGACCGCACCCCGAATATCAGGCATATTCTGGTACGCCACGAACAAGCCGCGGTCCACGCGGCGGACGGCTATGCCCGGGCCTCGTCCCAGGTGGGGGTGGCCCTGGTGACCTCGGGACCCGGCGCCACCAACACGGTGACCGGCATTGCCTCGGCCTACCTGGACTCCATCCCCATCGTGGTGATCACCGGCCAGGTGCCCACCAATCTGATCGGCAACGACGCCTTTCAGGAGGTGGACATCGTGGGCATCACCCGGCCCTGCACCAAGCACAATTACCTGGTCAAGGATGTCAAGGATCTGGCCCAGACGCTACACGAGGCCTTTCATATCGCCCGGTCCGGGCGGCCGGGGCCGGTGCTGGTGGACCTGCCCAAAGATGTGAGTCAGGCCAGTACGGTGCCCAAGTTTCCCGAGAGCGTCAAGATCAAGAGCTACAACCCCACTTACCATGCCAATCCCCGGCAGGTGGCCCGGGCCCTGGACATGATTCTCCACGCCAAGAAGCCGGTGCTCTATACCGGGGGGGGCATCGTGCTGTCGGACAGCTCTGAGGGCCTCTACAAGTTCGCCACGAGCTTGCAGATCCCGGTGACCAGCACCCTCATGGGCCTGGGGGGATTCCCCGGCGACCATCCCCTGTGGATGGGGATGCTGGGCATGCACGGCACGTACTGCGCCAACATGGCCGTGTCCCAGGCCGACGTCCTGATCGCGGTGGGGGCCCGGTTCGACGACCGGGTGACCGGCAAGCTG
>JAGVPN010000394.1 GCA_020052215.1 Syntrophobacterales bacterium | reverse complement strand
CTTCTCTGAGCAAAAAAGACGTGAGTTAATTTATCAACTGTTGTTCTACGTAAAGCGAGCATCCTTTATTTGCAAAAACCAAACCGGACACTGCTGCCCGGACCAGCTAAAATCCAACAAAATATTGACAATTACCCGGCAATCATGGTAAAAATAATTGTTTTTAACCCAGAGCTTGGATCCGGCGGAGCGCGGACTGAGACTCGACGGGCGGCTAATAAACCCCCGGAGAATCGGTCTGGGGTTTTTTTATGGAGATCATCAGCGACCCTCACGATATGCAAGGCCGGGCCCGGCAGTGGCGGGGGCAGGGCCTGAAAGTTGTTTTGGTTCCCACCATGGGTTTTTTTCACCAGGGTCACGTGAGCCTGATGGAATACGGCAAGACCATAGGGGAGCGTCTGGTGGTGAGCCTGTTTGTCAATCCCGCCCAGTTCGGGCCCCAGGAAGATTTAGGGCGCTACCCCCGGGATCTGGACCGGGATGCGCGCCTGGCCCGGGACGCCGGCGTCGATTGCCTCTACACTCCCGAGCCCGGGGGCATGTATCCCCCGGGGTATCAGACGTTCGTGGAAGTGGAGTCCCTAGCCGACGGCCTGTGCGGCGCCTCGCGGCCAGGGCATTTCCGGGGGGTGGCCACCGTGGTGCTCAAGTTGCTCAATCAGGTTTCGCCCCAGGTGGCCGTGTTCGGGGAAAAGGACTATCAGCAGTTGATGGTGGTGAAGCAGATGGTTGCGGACCTCAATGTGCCCACTGAGATCGTCGGCCGGCCCATCGTCCGGGAGCCGGACGGGCTGGCCATGAGTTCTCGAAACACTTATCTCTCCCCGGAAGAACGGGCCGCGGCCCTGTGCCTCTATCGGGCCCTGCTGGCGGTTCGAGAACTGGTGGCCACCGGGGCCAAGAGCCGGGAGCATATCCTGGCCGCGGTGCGCCAGCTTATCAGCGCCACGCCCGGCAGCCGCATCGACTACGTGTCCCTGGTGGACCCTGCAACCCTCCAGGAAGTGGAGGCCATCCAGGGGGAGGCCCGGTTACTGCTGGCGGTGTGGATCAATAACACCCGCCTCATTGATAATACCTTGTTATCGGAGTCCCGTTTATGTTGCGTGTAATGATGAAATCCAAAATCCACCGGGCCACCATCACCCAGGCCGAGCTTCACTATGAGGGGTCTCTCACCATATCGGCGGAACTGATGCGAGCCGCGGACATCCTGCCATACGAGATGGTCCACGTCTACAATGTCTCTAACGGCAACCGGTTTGAAACCTACGCCATCGAAGGCGAGGAGAATTCCGGAGTGATCTGTTTGAATGGGGCCGCGGCGCGGCAGGGCGCGGTGGGAGATTTGGTTATCATTACCACCTACGCTACCTACGAGGAAGCGGAGCTGGAACGGCACCACCCCAAGGTGGTGATGGTGGACCGTCACAATTGCCTCAAAAATACCGCCTCGGCTGAAAAACCTCTCGCTTTTTTCTCAATGTCAAGTTAAATTTTCTAGATAGGCGCGGGTGATGTCCCGCGCTTCGATTATTCTTGTAAAGGAGTCCCAAAAGGATGGCCAAAACCGAATTTCTTTTCACCTCGGAATCCGTGACCGAGGGGCATCCCGACAAAGTGGCGGACCAGATCTCCGACGCGATTTTAGATGCCATCATTGCCCAAGATAAGTTTGCCCGGGTGGCCTGCGAAACTCTGGTAACCACCGGCCTGGCCATGATTGCCGGAGAAATCACCACCACCGCCCAACTGGATTTCCCCGTTATCGTCCGTGATACCATCAAAGAGATCGGCTATAACGATTCATCCATGGGCTTCGACTGGGAAACCTGCGCCGTGCTCACCTCCCTGGACCGCCAGTCACCGGATATCGCCATGGGGGTCGAGGGCCGGGGGCTGACCCCGGAACAGGGGGCCGGCGACCAGGGATTGATGTTCGGCTATGCCTCGACTTCCACCGAAAACCTGATGCCCATGCCCATCTGGTACGCGCATCGTTTGGCGGAGCGTCTATCCAGGGTCAGAAAGGACGGCACGTTGGCCTTTCTCCGTCCCGATGGCAAGACCCAGGTGACGATACGCTATGAAAACGGCATGCCCAAGAGTGTGCACACCGTCGTGATTGCGGCCCAACATGATCCCGACGTCAAGTATGAAGATCTGAAAGAAGCCATCGTCGAGGAAGTCATCAAAAAGACCATCCCGGCGCACCTGCTGGTGGACACCCGATTCCTGGTGAACACCACCGGCCGGTTTGTGGTGGGCGGCCCCATGGCCGACTGCGGCATCACCGGCCGGAAGATCATCGTGGATACCTATGGCGGCCGCGGCTATCACGGCGGCGGCGCCTTCTCGGGCAAAGACCCCACCAAGGTGGACCGCACCACCTCGTACATGCTCCGCCACGTGGCCAAAAACGTGGTGGCCGCAGGGCTGGCCAAGCGCTGTGAAGTTCAGGTGGCCTACTCCATCGGCCTGCCCGACCCGCTGTCCATCATGGTCTATACCTACGGCACCGCGGTCATCCCCGAAGACAAGCTCCTGGAGATCATCAAGAGCACCTTCAGCTTCAAGCCCGCGGCCATGATCCAGTATCTGGAGCTCCAGCGCCCCATCTTCAAGAAGACCGCGGCTTACGGCCATTTCGGCCGCACCGATCCAGACTTCACCTGGGAATATATCAGCAAAATTGATGTGCTGCGGGAACAGGCCGGGCTCAAAGGCCCCTCTCCCGTCTGCACCTGCCAGCCGCAAGCTGCGCCAGCTAAATCATCATGACCGTTTGGGGTCACCCCCAATCATGAAATTCCTTGTAGGGGCGGTTAGCGAACCGCCCCTACGGGTGGACTTTCACGGTAAATCTAAATGAGGACTCGCATGAATTACGATGTAAAAGATATTAATCTGGCTGATAAAGGCCGCCTGCGGGTGGAGTGGGCCCGGCGGGATATGCCGGTCTTGAATGCCATCCGGGAACGGTTCGAGCGGGAAAAACCCCTGGCCGGGGTCAGGATCGCCGCCTGTCTCCATGTCACCACCGAGACCGGGGTGCTGGCCGCCACCTTGAAAGCCGGCGGCGCGACGGTGCACGTCTGCGCCTCCAATCCCCTGAGCACCCAGGACGACGTGGCGGCTTACCTGGCCAAGCACGAAGGCATCCCCACCTTCGCCATCAAAGGCGAAGACGGCGACACCTACTACCGCCACATCCACCAGGCCCTGGAAGTGAAACCCCAGATGACCATGGATGACGGCGCCGATCTGGTTTTCACCATCCATACCAAACGCCAGGACCTGATTGCCGATATTTTCGGCGGCACCGAGGAGACCACCACCGGGGTGATCCGCCTCAAGGCCATGGCCAAGGACGGGGTGCTGCGCTACCCGGTCATCGCGGTGAATGACGCCATGACCAAGTACCTCTTCGACAACCGCTACGGTACCGGCCAGAGCACCATCGACGGTATTATGCGGGCCACCAACCGGTTGTTGTCCGGCAGCATCTTCGTAGTGGCCGGGTATGGCTGGTGCGGCCGGGGCCTGGCCATGCGGGCCCGGGGCCTGGGGGCCCGGGTGGTCATCACCGAGGTCAACCCCTTGAAGGCCCTGGAAGCCTTGATGGACGGCTACGAAGTCCTCCCCATGGCGCAGGCCGCCAGGATCGGCGACATCTTCTGCACCCTCACCGGCGACATCAATGTCATCCGGGAAGAGCATTTCAGGCTCATGAAAGACGGCGCCATCCTCTCCAATTCCGGGCACTTCAACGTGGAAATCGACATCCCGGCCCTGGAGCGCCTCAGCACCGCCCGGCGTCAGATTCGGGACGCGGTGGAAGAATTTACCCTGAAAAACGGCACCTGCCTCTATGTGCTGGCCGAAGGCCGCCTGGTCAACCTGGCCGCGGCCGAAGGCCACCCCTCGGCGGTCATGGATATGAGCTTTGCCAACCAGGCCCTGTCGGCGGAATTCATTACCCGGAACCACCAGAAGTTTGAGAAGCAGGTCTATCCGGTGCCGGAAGATATCGATAGAGAAATCGCCCGGTTGAAACTGGCGGCCATGCAGGTGGATATCGACACCCTGACTCCCGAACAGGAAAAATATCTGGCATCCTACGATTTGGGGACTTAAGTTGTAGTTGCCAGTAGTCAGTAGCCAGTTATCGGCAGCAAGATGGATTATAATTGGTCACTGATTGCTGGTTCCTGACTATAAGCTGTTTTAAACGCACTTGCAGTCAGGAAACTATAAATATTTGTGTCATTCTGAACGGAGCGTAGCGGAGTGAAGAATCTCGCCTTTCCTATGAGTTGAGATTCATACCTCCGCTCAGAGGGACCGGAAAATCCGTTTTGACATAGCTGGTACGGATCGCGAGGAATTTTTCAGGATGACGGAAATTAAATTCGGGACCTCTGGTTGGCGGGGTATTCTGGCGGAAGATTTCACCTTTCCCAACGCCCGTTTGGTGTGCCAGGCCATTGCCGACTATCTGCAACAAGCAGGCCTCGCGCCTCAGGGAGTGGTGATCGGCTATGATACCCGCTTCCGGTCCGAGGCCTTTGCCGCCGCCGCCGCGGAGGTGATGGCGGGAAACGGCCTCACCAGTTATCTCACCACCCGGGATTGTCCCACGCCGGTGGTGAGTTATGCCATCCGGGAAGGCCAGCACGCCGGGGGCATCAACATCACCGCCAGCCACAATCCTGCGGAGTACAACGGCCTCAAGTTCTCGCCCGCCACCGGGGGGCCGGCCCCATCAACGGTGACCAACGCCATCGAGTCCCGCATCGGCAAACTCAGTCCCGCCGCGGTCAAGACCATGCCCCTGGCTCCCGCCCGGGAACAGGGCCTGGTCGTCGACCTGGAGCCCCGGGCCGATTATTTTGAGCACCTCAAGACCCTGGTGGACCTCGAGGTGTTGCGACGGTCGGGCCTCAAGGTGGTGGTGGACGTGCTCTACGGCACCGGCCGGGATTACCTGGATGCCTTTCTCCGGGAAGCCGGGGTGGAGGTGGAACTCCTCAACGGCTACCGGGACGCCTACTTCGGTGGGCACCGGCCGGAGCCTTCCGAGGAATTCCTCCAGGATCTTTCGGCCCGCGTCCGGGCCACCGGGGCGCACCTGGGCCTGGCGGTGGACGCCGACGCCGACCGCTTCGGGGTCATGGACGCCGCCGGGGTTTATCGGGATGCCAATACCGTCTTGGGCCTCCTCTTCGATTATCTCATCGAGACCCGGGGGTGGGACGGGGGCGTGGCCCGCAGCGTGGCCACCACCCACCTGCTGGACCG
>JAGVPN010000268.1 GCA_020052215.1 Syntrophobacterales bacterium | reverse complement strand
GTGCCGATGCGCCCCATGCCGATGATTCCCAGGGTCTTGTTGAACAGTTCGGTGCCCTCGAATTTCTTCTTCTCCCACTTGCCCTCCCGCATGGAATTGGCTGCCTGGGAAATGTTGCGGGCCAGGGCCATCATGAGCGACAAGGCATGCTCGGCCGTGGTGATGGTGTTGCCACCGGGGGTGTTCATCACCACGATGCCCCGTTTCGAGGCCGCCGGGATGTCCACGTTGTCCAGCCCGGTACCGGCCCGGCCCACCACTTTCAAGCGGGGCGCGGCGGCAATCAACTCGGCCGTTACCTTGGTGGCGCTGCGGATGACCAGGGCGTCGGCATCCTTGATCTCGGCCAGCAACTCCTCCGGTTTCATGCCGGGGCGGACCACCACGTCAATGTTGGGGTGGGATTGGAGAATGTCAATCCCCGCCTGGTGCAAGTTATCGCTGATCAGGACTTTCATGCCCCTGCCTCCTTGGTCAAGATCTCTTGAGCCGCCCGCAACCCGGCGCCCGCCTCCACCTTATATCCCAGCCCGTTAAGCACCGTCTCCAAACCGCCCAGGGTGCCCAGCAGATCCACGGTGTCAATAAAGCCCATGTGGGCGATGCGGAAGATCTTGCCTTTGGCCTGGGCCTGACCTCCGGCGATCCAGATCCCCTTCTCCCGGAGCTTGCTCACCACCTTTTGGCCGTCAACCCCGGCCGGGGCTTCCACCGCGGTCAGGACCTGGGAGGGATAGTCCTTGGAATAAAGAGCCAGCCCCATGGCCGCCATGGCCGCCTTGGTGGCCGCGGACAGCCGCCGGTTGTGGGCATAGACCTTTTCCAGGCCGTATTTCTTGATCTTGGCCAGGACTTCCTGCAGGCCCAAAACCAGGGACACCGGTGAGGTATAGGGCGTCTGGTTCTTGCCCTGGGATTTAAGCTGCTTGGTGAAATCGAAATAATATTTGGGCAGGGTGGACTTTTTGACGAACTCCCAGGCCTTGCCGCTCAGGGCCGCAAATGCCAGGCCCGGGGGCAGCATCATGGCCTTCTGCGAACCCGCCACCAGCACGTCGATGCCCCACTCATCCATGGGAAGTTCATACCCGCCCAGGGCCGAGATGGCGTCCACGATCAGGATGGTGCCCGGGCGGGTTTTGGTCACCGCGGCCAGTTCTTTCACCGGGTGCTGCACCCCGGTGGAGGTTTCGTTGGCCTGGACCAGGACCGCCTTGATCTCCGGATGAGCATCCAGGATCTTGGCCACTGCTTTGGGGTCCACGGCCCGGCCCCATTCCACCGCCAAGCGATTCACCTTGACCCCATAGACGTTGCACAGCTCGGTCCAGCGCTCGCCGAACTTCCCGCCGTCCACCACCAGGGCCGTATCCCCGGCGGACAGGGTGTTGGCCACCGCCCCTTCCATGGCGCCGGTGCCGGTGGCGGTAAACATGAGCACTTCCTGCTCCGTTTGGAACAGATATTTCAGACCCTCCCTCACCTCCCCCATGATCTCCATGAATTGGGGCGAGCGATGGTGAATGATGGGCTGAGCCATAGCCAACTGGGTTTCCGGGGCCACCGGGGTCGGTCCCGGGGTCATCAAATACATTTTCATCGTGCGTACCTTACCTTGCGAACTCGCACACCGGCGAGGGAATTTGTAAGAAGCCTGTGGAATTAATAATTTTATTTGGAATTAACCCTGCTGTCAAGCCTCCGCCCCGGGGATTGGCCTGTCCCACCTGTCTTTTCATAATTTACAGGTATGCCAACAACCCAGACGCGACTGCTTTGAAAGTTCTTTAAATCGGTGGCGCAGGCTTGCCAGCCTGCGCCAAGGAAGCAGGGTAGTCGGGCGCAGCCTGGAAAGGCTGCGCCACCAGCCAGACAATATAATCTTTCAGGTTTTACGGGTGGGCCAACGGCTCATGAGAAACTGGTCTTGAAATTGCGGTAATCGTATTTATCGTATAGTGAAATACAATAAATTTAGGTGATTAGATTTTAATATCCTCGCTCCATAGGTCATATTCGATGCCGCGCTTGGGGTTGGCGCTTCTGATCTGGGTTGCCGTTTGCCTGGGCCTGTTCGGGTTTCACAGCCGCGCCGGGGCTACAGAGCCGGATTATAGTCCGCTTTGCCGAGAATTGGCAAAGTCCGGACTCGAGATCCTGAACTCGGGAATAGCTTATGGCGTCCCCTATGTTGAAATCAAGGTCCCGTTGGGTTCTTCGGTTACTTCTATTTGCCGGCGCCTTCCCAGCCTCAGGGCCGATTTCACTCGCTGTCGAAACCGGATCGCCTTTTTCAACGCCTTAAACCCGTTATACATCAAAACCAGCACTGGAGAGCCCTTTTCCCTGGAAGCGGATACCCTGAAAATCCCCCTGGATCTCAATATCGTGCCGGAGGTTTTCCCAGCTTACGACGCTTCCCTGCCGTCCGATGATAAATTCATCCTGGTGGATATCGGCAAGGGGTTCCTGGCCTTATACGCCTGGGGGCAACTCCACCGGGTCTTTCCCGTATCCGGGGGGAGGCCAGAAAAGCAAACGCCCCTGATCAGCTTTACGGTCAAAAAAAAGTATCAAGAACACTGGTCCAACATTTACGACACCTGGATGCCATGGGCGTTGCTGATTAAATTGCCGTACTACATCCACGGCGGGGTCCTGCCCGGGAAAAGCGACTCAGCCGGCTGCATCCGGTTGTTCCCTGAAGATGCTGAGGAATTGTATAATTTAGTTGAGATCGGCACCCCTGGACGAATCATTCAAACCCCCAAGCTGGAACTGACTTACCCGGCCTTTTTCTGCCGCTGAATTCAATCCCGCATTGAAGTGGATGTAATCAACGTGACGCTCATTATCCCCTTAGTCGCGGATGGCGTGTTCCCAAAAGCGTCGCGGCCAAATCCCTCCTACTTCCTTCTTCCTTCTTCCTTCTTCCTTCTTCCGGCGCCCCGCTGAAAATGCTGAAGGCGGGATGCGTTTCACTTTCCCGCCCTACAGCCTCTCAATACAGTCCTCTTTAGCCCCCGGCCTGAGAGACCGATCCCTTAGGTCCTGGCCCGGTTTGACATCCGGCCCCAAACCGGGTACAATTCCTACGATGTCGACCACCGCAACTGGGCATGACGACTGGCAATTTAGCATCCTGCTTCGGGATGCCCGCCCTCGCCGTCTCATTCTGGAAGGTAACGCCTTTCCTCCGTATGAGCGGCCGTATCACGACGACCTCTACTTTTATGCCGTGATGGGCCTGGATTATCTCTCCCTGGAAGTGAGTCGGGACTTTGACGGCGAGCGCCTGCTGGACTATCTGTTTGTCCAGCTAGGCCAGCCCGAGGAGCCGCCCCGGATTCAGGTGGGGGGACGCCAGGATGAGGAAGAAGGCGCCTTGTTGCTGGTGGAATGGCGCTTCCCGGCCGACAAGCGGACGGAGATGCTGCAACGCCTGGGCGACATCCTGGGCCAGCCCCTGTAAAAAAAGCTATCAGCTTTCCGCGGTCAGCCAAAACCAACGATTGGCGAAGACGGCTAAAAT
>JAGVPN010000401.1 GCA_020052215.1 Syntrophobacterales bacterium | reverse complement strand
TTAACCATGATACTGCTTCCCTAAGCTTCATCGGCGCCTCACTATGCTTGCGGTATTTCTCATAAAATCACCTTAGCACAGGAGCGCCGATGAGGCTTAACTTTTCAATAAATCAATCCTACAGAGACTTTTGCAAGAAGCTCGGTTGTATCGGGTATTTTCGCAAGGTGCGGAAACCTTGTTCCGGGCCATGCTGCGGCAATCCCCGCAAGTGGTTTGGAGAACTCACTATTCAGGAATTGAGGGCGCCTAAAGTTGCGGATTTTTGACTAGCAGAGGCGCACAGGCGAGACGCCTGTGCCACCATGTTCCTCTGGTTCCTAAACTCCTGCTTGGGAACCGGTTTGGGTGCAAAGCTCTGTTTTGAAAAGTTCTTTAAATCGGTGGCGCAGGCTTTCCAGCCTGCGGCAAGGAAGCAGGCTAGTCGGGTGCAGCCTGGAAAGGCTGCGCTACCAGCCAATATAGTCTTTTCATGATTTACGGGTGGGCCAAAGGCCCATGAGGAACTGCTTAGCTAAAGAACCGGCGGCCCGGGGGTGATATGCCTATTGCCAAGCGGAGCTTGTCGCCCATATGCGTCCCCAAGCAGGAGCTTGGGGACGAGGGCGGAGACTGCCCAACAGGCATAATGACCGACAATCTTTTTTGGGGAACGTTTTCATTTCGACCGATAAGAAAGTAACCCTAATTAAACTTCGATCTGAGGCTAAAACATGACACTTTACATCCTCCTGGGCGTGGTGGTGGTCCTGCTTTTAGGGGCCGTGACGATTTACAACAAGCTGGTGACCAACAAGAACCTGGTGGCCGAGGGCTGGAGCGGCATCGACGTCCAGCTGAAGCGCCGGAATGACCTCATCCCCAACCTGATCGAAAGCGTCAAGGGCTACATGGGCCACGAACGGGGCGTCCTGGACCAGGTGACGGAACTTAGGACCAAAAGCCAGGCGGCCCAGGGGGTGGGCGACAAGGCCAGGGTGGAAGGGGCCATGGGCGCGGCCTTGGCGAACCTCTTCGCGGTGGCGGAAAATTATCCTGATTTGAAGGCCAGCCAGAATTTCATGGAGCTGCAAAAATCCCTGGCCGACATCGAGGACCAGGTCCAGCTGGCCCGGCGCTATTACAACGGGGCCGCCCGGAACTTCAACATCCTGATCCAGTCGTTTCCCAGCAACCTGCTGGCCTCCGCCTTCAACTTCACCACGGTGGAATACTTCGAAATCGAGGACGCCGCCGAGCGGGCCGTGCCCAAGGTTGCCTTTCCTTAAATCGGCGCGGGAAAGAGATTACCTTCCCTTCAACCCAAACCTATTTCTCGATGGAGGCCTTCTTTTGGACCGGTTTTCGCCCGTCCTGAAACGTTCCAAGGTAATGGTGGCACAGGCGTCTCGCCTGTGCCTGGTTTAGGTCGCAGGCCGCGCCTGATACGGCGGGCAATGCCCGCCCTACAGTGCTGATATTTGGAGGGGTGCGCAGATATGAAACGGCTGGTCTTTCTCCTGACCCTTACGGCCTTCGCGGTCATGGCTCTCCTGGCCGGGGCCACCGCGGCCTCGGCCCAATCCGAGCGAATCCTCAATTTCAAGAGCCTCATCAAAGTCCATACCGACGCCTCCCTGACCGTCACCGAGAACATCAGGGTGCAGGCCACCGGCCGGGAGATCAAGCGGGGCATCATCCGGGATTTTCCCACCACCTACCGGGACCGGCTGGGCAACACCGTCAAGGTGGGCTTCAAGCTGGAGGCGGTCTGGCGGGACGGCCGACCTGAGCCTTATCACACCCAGAGCGTCACCAACGGCATCAAGATCTATATCGGCGAAAAAGAAGTGTTTCTCAACCCCGGGGTTTACACTTACACCATCCGGTACCGGGTCGACCGGGAGCTGGGGTTCTTCAAGGACTTTGACGAACTCTACTGGAACGTCACCGGCAACGGCTGGACCTTTGCCATCGACCGGGCCGAAGCCATTATCGAGTTGCCGCCCGGGGCCAAGATCCTGAACTCCGCGGCCTACACCGGTCCTCAAGGGGAGAAGGGCCGCGATTTTATTGTGCAAGCTGGAGAGCGCGACATTGTCTTCAAGACCACCCGGCGGCTGGCCCCCAAAGAGGGCCTGACCGTGGCGGTGTCCTGGCCCAAGGGCGTGGTGCACGAGCCCTCCGGCCAGGAGCGGCTGGGCTTCTTCTTCCGGGACAACGTCGCCACGGCCATCGGCCTCATCTGGCTGGCCGTGCTCCTGTCGTTCTACCTTTGGGCCTGGTTCCGGGTGGGCCGGGACCCGGCCACCGGCACCGTCATTCCTCTGTACTCCCCGCCCTCGGGTTTTTCCCCCGCGGGGGCGCGCTTCGTCAGCCGCATGGGGTATGACGACAAGGCCTTTGCCGCCGCGGTGGTGGATATGGCGGTGAAAGGGGCGGTGCTGATCCAGGAAGACGGCGGCGATTACACCCTGGTCCGCCGGGAGGGCGCCATGGAAGCCCTGACCCGGGACGAACAGTTCGTCACCGCCCAACTTTTCTCCGGTGGCAAGTCCGTTAAATTGGCAGACACCAACCACGCCATCATCAAAGGCGCCATCGACGCGCTGAAGAAAAATCTGAAAACGGAACTCGAAAAGATCTACTTCGTCACCAACTCGGGCTACCTGGTGCCCGGGATAGTCATTACCCTCCTGGGCGTGGCCTTTGTTGTCCTTACATCCCAGGACAGATTTGCCGCGGGCTTTGGCTCCCTGTGGCTGACCATCTGGACGGTGGTCTGCTACTTTCTGGCGGTGGCGGTCTACAAGAAATGGCAGGCGGCCCGGGGCGGCGTGGGGAAATGGCTGGGGGCCCTGGGCACCACCCTGTTTGCCCTGCCATTTTTTCTGGGGGCGATCGCTGGGGTATTCCTGTTCACCTCCGCCGTGTCCATCCCGGCGGCCGCCACCCTGGCCGCCATGGCCTTACTCAACGCCCTGTTCTATCACCTGCTCAAGGCCCCCACCCTGTCGGGGCGCAAGATCATGGACCAGATCGAGGGTTTTAAGCTCTATCTGTCGGTGGCGGAAAAAGACCGCCTCAACCTGCTCAATCCCCCGGAAAAGACGCCGGAGCTCTTCGAAAAATATCTGCCCTACGCCCTGGCCCTGGATGTGGAGAATGCCTGGAGCGAGCAGTTCGCCGAGGTGCTGGCGAAGGCGGGGACCGAGACCCAGCCTTACTCCCCCGTCTGGTATTCCGGCAGTTCCTGGGACAGCTTCCACACCTCCCGGTTCACCGACAGCCTGGGCAGTTCTTTTGCCAGCGCGATTTCCTCGTCCTCCTCACCCCCGGGTTCATCCTCGGGGAGCGGCGGCGGCGGGTTCTCCGGCGGCGGGGGCGGCGGGGGCGGCGGCAGCGGCTGGTAGGACTGGTGGCAAGCGCAAATAAAACGGTTGCCATAAATTCCTTCCGTTTGGAGGTTCTCAAATCCCCCTAAATCCCCCTTTTTCAAAGGGGGACTTTAACAGCAATTCCTTGTAGTTCCCCCCTTTGCTAAAGGGGGGTAGGGCAGCAGTGTCCGGTTTGGTTTTTGCAAATAAAGGATGCTCGCTTTACGTAGAACAACAGTTGATAAATTAACTCACGTCTTTTTTGCTCAGAGAAG
>JAGVPN010000282.1 GCA_020052215.1 Syntrophobacterales bacterium | reverse complement strand
CGCTGGCGGCCGCCCGCCCGCCGGGGGAGGAGGTTATCCTGGGGGTCACCGGGGTGGACCTCACCGCGCCCGGTCTTAACTTCGTGTTTGGCCTGGCCGAACCCGTCAGCCGCGCCGCGGTCATCTCCCTGGCCCGCCTCTACCCGGAGTTTTACGGCCACCCCCGGGATCCCCGCCGGTTCAAAGAGCGGGCCGTCAAAGAGGCGGTCCACGAACTGGGGCACCTTTTGGGCCTGGGTCACTGCCCCGATCCGGCCTGCGTCATGTTTTTCTCCAACTCCCTGGCCGACACCGACCGGAAGGGGCCGGGGTTTTGCAAACCTTGCCGGGAGTTGTGGCGGAAACCGCGTTGAGGGGAGGGCCGGGGGCATACAGTAGTCAGTTGCCGGTGACGCCCAATATGGGGTTTGGGGGAAGGGGGGTTGAGGCCACTTACGAAAAAAGCCCGTGGCCCCTTACCCTAAATATTATCCCTCCAAATCTGCCAAGGCCCGGGCTGCAAAGTCCAGGCTGGGGTCCAGTTCCAGGGCCTGTTTGAGCACGAACGCGGCTTCCTTGCGGTGTCCCAGCCGCTGCAAATTGATCCCCAGGTTGGCGTAGTCCATGGCCGAGCCGGGGTCCAGTTCGATGACCTTCTCGAAACACTCCACCGCCCGCTGATACTCCTCCAGCTTGAAGCAGCAAAATCCCAGGAAGTGGTGGGCCTCCTTGAGGTTTGGGTCCAGTTCCAGGGCCCGGGTGAAGGACTCGGCGGCCTCTTTAAAATCCCCCAGGTCTTTCTGGCAAGCGCCCAGGTGGACGTAGATGCTGGGTAGTTCGTGGGCCGGCGGGTTGAGCGCCAGGACCTGGCGGAAGTGCTCCAGGGCCTCACCGGCCCGGTCCTGGTTTTCCAGGGCCAGGCCCAGGAAGAAGTGGACGTCGAAGCGGTGGGGGAAGGCGGCGTTGAGCTCCGCCAGGGCCGCCAGGGCCTCAAGAGGCGGGGCGTACAGGGCCGCGGTCTTGGCCAGGTGAAAAATGACGTTGGTGTTGCGGGTGCGGTCCAGGAAATGGGTGCCGGGAATCAAGACGTACACCGCCGGGAGATTAAGGGCGGGGTGGGTGATGTTCACCACCAGGACCTCCAGACCCAGGCTGGACAGGGCCGCCAGGCACAGGCGGATCTCGTCCTTCAGGTTGGCCCGGGAGAGGTTGGGGAGGCTGTCCAGGGGTTTCATAGGTCCGGGAGCCATGAGATAGGCCGCCTCCTCCAGGGTCTCATACTTGGGAAGGGTGGGCCGGTAGCTGGTGCGGCGGTGAAAATCCCCAGCCAGTTGGGCCACCTCGGTCAAGGCCCGAATCAGGGACTTGGTGGGGTCGGTGGTGGTGCCGGCGGCGAAGACGATCTCACTGTCGGCCGGGAAGGTGGACGGGTCGTAGGCCAGGGCCGCCACCGTGGGGATGCCGGTGTCCAGGGAGAAATCCCGCAGGTGGACGACAATGCCGTTGCGCCGGAATTTATCCAGCAACTCCCGGGCCACGGGGTCCGTGACCGACTCGGGGTCGATGGCCGGGGTGGGGAGCCGCTCGGAGCTGATGACCGAGCCCACGTGGCGCTCCACCACTTCGCCCAGGCCCTGGAGCACCGCCTCCTCCAGGCAGTTGCCCGCGGCCGGGCCGTTATATTCCTCGATGAGGTAGAACCAGTGGATCGGCAGATAGACCGCCTCGCCCCGAGTGAGGTTGGTGGCGGGCACGAAATAGAGCGGCCAGTCCTCATAGAGCCGGGCCGCGGCCGCCGCGGCGGGCGAAGCGTCGAACAGGGAGCGGCAGAGAAAAGAGAAGGCCAGGGCCTGGCCCGCCAAGTCCCGGGGACAGCCGAAGTCCAGAGGGCTATCGGTCATATAGGAAAAGAAGCTGAAACGCTCCACCAATTCCATAAGGGCGGAGGCCTCGGCCTGGACCGGGGTGGCCCCTTTGCCCATCTGCTTGTGGGTGGGCACCACCCGGCGGGCGTCCACCCCCAGGAGGCTGAGGTACACGGGGATATCCAGGCGGCCCGTGTCGATGCGCCTGGTGTCCTGGAGGAGCTTGAGGTCCAAGGCCCCCAGGCGGTCCCGCACCCGGCGGATGGTCTCCTCCGGGGTCAGGAGCTTGTCCTGATCGTAGGTGTAGCCTTTCAGGGCGTCGGTGAGGTTAAGGGTTTCCGGCATGAGTCATAATCTCCTGACGGAATTATGACCTTATCGCCGGATTTATGCAATGCGGGGGGTAGGATAGAGGAGGTGCAATGGTTAAGACTCGCTGGGACCACTTCCCGTCAAGGGATTATATCATCTGACCGCGATGAGATTCGTCGCCCTTATTTACCGGTTGCCGCTTTTTTCAGCTTGGCAAAAGCCCCATTTTTGTCGTATAGTCGCCGATAGCCATGAAAGAGCCAGAGTCCAAGCTCGAGTCAGCCCCGGCGGCCGCGGTGGCGCCCCAGGCGGAGCCTTGTCCGCCCTGCCCCCCCTACCCTGCCCCGGAGATCCAGGAAGGCTTGCACAGCCGGTTCGCCCGGCTGTTTTTCGGGGTCATCACCCTGCTGGTGCTCTACTTTTCCTACCTGATCATCAAGCCGTATCTCCTCAACATTTTCATGGCCCTGGTGCTGTTTTTCACCGCCAAGCCCCTGTACCATGCCCTCACCCGCCTGTTGAGGGGCTATAAGGTCCTGGCTTCGGCCCTCACCTGTATTATCCTGCTCCTGATTATCCTGATCCCGCTGTTCAGCCTGATGGGGATTATCGCCACCCAGGCCCTGGAGTTTTCCAGCCAGGTGACCAAGGGCATCCAGAACGGCGACCTCTGGAATTGGGTCGCGGCCAAGATCGACGCCATCAAGCTCTACCTGACCCACTTGAACCTGCCGCTGCCCCCGGGCGACATCAATCTGGCGCAGATCATCCAGACCGCGGTGACCAAGGCCAGCGCCTTCGTCTACACCAACGCCATCGGGTTGATCAGAGGTTTTACCGTGTTCTTTTTCGACCTGCTGCTGGTGCTGTTCATCGCCTTTTTCATGTTCCTGCAAGGCGACGACTTCATCCAGGCCATCAAGCAGCTCTCACCCCTGGACCCGGCCCACAACGACGAAATCCTCCGGGAGACGGAAACCACCATCAAGGCCACCCTGTGGGGCACAGTGATCGTGGCCTTCGCCCAGGGGACCCTGGGAGGGGTGGGATTTTTGATCTTCGGCCTGCCCCAGCCGGCTTTTTGGGGCACGGTGATGATCCCGGCCGCGGTGATCCCGGTGGTGGGCAGCACCATCATCTGGGGGCCCGCGGCGGTTTATCTCTTGTTCACCGGGCACATCGGCGCGGGGGTGGGGCTGATCCTCTGGGGCGGAGTGGTGGTGAGCGTCATCGACAACATCTTAAAGCCCATCCTGATGAAAGGCAGCGGCGAAACCCCCAGCATCTTCATCCTGTTCAGCATCCTGGGCGGCCTGACCTATTTCGGCATGATCGGCTTTATCCTGGGGCCCCTGATCCTGTCCTTTCTCCTGTCGCT
>JAGVPN010000388.1 GCA_020052215.1 Syntrophobacterales bacterium | reverse complement strand
GACACCGTCGCCTCCCCCGGGGGCCTCATCGTCACCGTAACCCTGACCGGGCGGGTGCCCGCCGGCCAGATGCTGCGGCGCTCCGGGGCTCAGGTCGGGGACCTGATCTTCGTCACCGGGCCGTTGGGGGAAGCCGCCGCCGGCCTGGAGATCCTCCGGCAGGGCCTGAACCTGCCGCCGGACCTGAAAGAGGCGTTAACTGAGGCCCAACTCCGGCCCCGGCCCCACCTCCGGGCCGGCCGCCTCCTGGCGCAGGAGGGCCTGGCCACGGCCCTCATCGACACCTCCGACGGCATCGCCACCGACCTGTACCACATCTGCCGGGCCAGCGGCGTGGGGGCCAACATCCCCGCAGCGGAGGTCCCCATCTCTCCCCGGGTCCAAACCGCGGCCCCACTTCTGGGCCGCGACCCCCTGGACCTGGCCCTCTTCGGCGGGGAAGATTATCTCCTCCTGTTCACCTGCCCCCCGGAGGTGGCCGGGCGCCTGCCCGCCTCCTTCTCCCGGGCCGGGCTGGCCGCGCCTTTCCGGCTGGGCCGCATCGTGGCCGGGGACCGGGTCGTCCTTTCCACATCGGCGGGCGGGGTGGATATCTCCGGCAAAGGCTACGACCATTTCCGCCTTGACCTCCAAGGCGATGCACAGTAACATATCGCCAAGCGGGAGTTTTCCCTTAACCCCCCCCTCGGGGGGTCCGCCGCCGGCGGGTGGAAACCTGGCGCTCAACCCCAGAAACCCAAAGAAAGGTTTACGCAAACCCATGCCTGTCAATCTGAAAGCCCGTCCTTTGAAGGTCTGTTCCACCTGTCATTACTGGGTCTACCGGTATAAAGGGCTGTGCACCCGCCTGAACCAGGGGGTGGGGAAGTTCTGGCGCTGCGAAGACTGGGCCGCGACCGATGACCGCCTTTTACCGGCAGCCCCGGGGGCTCCCGCCCCGATTCCTCCCTCCCCTTAGCCTGAAGGAGGCTGACGATGCAAGCTGGTGCACACCTTCGCCGCCGGAGACCATACCCTGTTTGTGGGTGAGGTGGTGGAAGCCAAAATCCTTAACCCCGAGAGCCAGCCCCTGATCTTTAAAAAAAGCGATTTCTTTTAAGCACTATCTCCACGGCACGATTAAATCCTTTTGACCTCCCTCCTTGCCCCCCTGGTAGCTCCCTCCGGCTAACCAAAAGAAAATACTTGCATTTGCTGTGACTTTGGTTTATTTAGGCTAAAGGGTTGCCGATTATTGAAGTGACTTCAACGTGCTTTCAGAAAGGGAACCTCAGGGGGAGATGGGTTGATGGTCAATTTGGGGGATGTGGGACGAATCTGCCTCAACCAGGAGAGACGGGGGGTTTGCGAGAATTGCCTCTGGTGGGAGTGGGATTCCCAGCAGCAGCGGTGCAGTAACTCACGCTATCACGTCTGCCCGTTGTACCGGGAAAACCTCTTCGACGCCACCGCCGCCGCTGGCTGGCAACAGAGTCGCTGGCCCAGGGTCTAGGCCCGCAGGCGCCGCCTCAGGAAATCCGCCTGCCGCACCGGCAGGGGGAAGAGTGAGGATTTTGCCATTTGGGCCCCAGGCCCAATCCTACCGGTTTTCCTTTCCAGATTAATACGTTACTGACCCCTAATCCCTGGCCCCTGATCCCTGATCCCGCACCAACTCGGCGCTGTAGATAAACGCCCCGTCCCGTTTAATCAGTTTCCCCTCCCGGTTTTCGATGATCCAGCCGCTGTCGCCTTTGCCCCCGAAGGGCAGACGCAGGGGGGTGAAGACGAACTCCGGGTTGTCATAGGTCATGCCGAATTTTTCGGTAAGGGCAGCTTCGGCGCCGGGAGGTGGGGAACCGAACCAGGCCACCAGAAAGGGGTAGCGGCTCTGCAGCGCCTGGGCCACCGCGGCCTCGTCGCTCGCAACCGGGATCAAGGCTAGGAAGGGGCCGAACAGCTCGGTGTCCGGGGGTTCGGTGGTCTCCAGGAGAAACGGCCCCTGCCACTGGCCGTCCCGTCGGGGCGGCGCCAGGAAGTGAGGCTCTTTCAAGGCCGCCAGGGCCCGTTCCAGGAGTTTGCGGGTGCGCTCCACCTTGATGGGGCCGATCATGGTCTTGGGGTCCCGGGGGTCCCCCACCTGCACCTCCCGCAGCTGCGCCAGGATCAGGCCCTTCACCCGGTCATAAATCTCCCGGTGGATGTAGGCCCGCTTCAGGGTGGTGCAGTACTGGCCGCCGTTGATGAAGGCCCGGCGCACCACGAACTCCACCGCCTTGGTCAGGGGCGCGTCCTTGAACAGGATCACCGGCGGCAGGCCGCTGGGTCCGGCAAAGAAAAGTTTGTCGAAGCGGTGGGCTTGTTTTTCATAAGCGGCCCCCACTTCGCCCCCGCCGGAGATGAAGAAGACCCGCACGTTGGGGTCTTCGACGCAGTTCCGGCCAAACTCCCGGTTGTCCATCCCCGCCACCGCGGTGAAGCCCGGCAAGCCCGCCATCAGTTCCTGAAACAGGCGGGCGGTGCGGGGCGTTTGGGAGGAGCAGCTGAACCGGAACTGATTCCCCCCCAGGATGGCGGCCCCGCCCACCCGGGCCACCATCACCGGCGGGGCGTCATAGGGCAGGATGGCGGCCACCGTACCGTAAGGGGCCTTGCCTGCAACATAGGGCACTTCCAGTTCCATGGTGCGGAGGTGTTCCACCGCCATATCCACTTCCATGGCCGCGGCGGCGCAGGGAGTGCCGATATCTTCGGCTTCCGCCTCCATCAGGCCGTCCCGCCGCCGGGCCAGACGCTCGGCCAATTCGTGCAACACCGCCAGACGCGCCGCGAAATCCTGAGCCATGGTGGGATCCACCTTTCACCGGGACGTTCCCTTCCCTTTCGGGCCGGGGCAGATCGAGGCCCGCCGCCCCTTACCGACGGGGAGTTCTATCTACCTCTTGGGAAAATATCACAATCCTCAGGGGGTGGGAAAAATAATTGGGGGTTGGCGGTGCCAGGAAACCGCGCGGTTGATGCGGCCTCCCCCCAGGCAGGGTCATAGCTGCCCCTGCCTGGGGGGGTACACCAAGTTGCGGTCAAAAAACTATGAATATTCATGTCATTCTGAACGGAGCGTAGCGGAGTGAAGAATCTCGGCGCCTTAAAAAGAGAGATTCTTCGCTGCGCTCAGAATGACAAAAATAGTCTTTTGATTACTTATTGGTATTAATACCCTTGGGCAATCAATGCACAATTTTTAGGAGGACCTGCCTGTCCCCCCAAGTACTTCGTTACGGTTTGAACGCCACCCGGTATAAGCGGGAATGCCTGGTTAACCCTTCCGGAACCTCAGGCGCAACCCCGCCAAACCCAGCAACCCGGAACCCAAAAGGAGCAGGGTGGAGGGCAGGGGAACCACCTCCACCTTCACATTGTCCAGGCCCCAGCTTTCGTCGGCGATATCCTGGAGGCCAGAGGCGGTGAATTGGAACACCACGGAACCGGCTGAGTGTGGCACCTCGAAGCTAAAATTATAAACCGAGTCCCCATACGGGAGGAAGCCCAGGGTGTTGTTTTCCGAGGCCCCGGTGCGCGCGGGGTTGGAACCGCCAGGGTACGTACCGGGATAGTATTGATTCCTTCCCTCAATATTGGCAAAGCCGGTTTTTATAATGTTCCCCCCGCCGGCAATGGAAAGGTCCCAGATCTCAATGGGCGCATTACTAGGCCAGCCGTCCCAGGATGCGATGACGTATAGATCGAAAGAGAGGCGCGCCTGGGTGTGGGCAGGCAGGCCGGAGAGGGACAGACTCACCGTGTCGTTGCTGAACTGGCCCAGGAAAATACGCGACCCGTCCGAAGGTAAGGGGGTGGCCTCGGTATGGATGGCGGTGCCGCTGGAAGTCCACTCAGAGCCCACCGGCGTTTGAAAATCATTTTCGTACACGGTGATCCAGGTCGCTCCGGCCGGGGCCGGGTTCAGAGGGTTGAAAATCACCAATCCCAAAAGCAAGCCGATAAACCAGAGGCAACAAGTGCGATGCATCAACATAACGGATTCATCCCTCCCGCAAAGAGTTGAAAAAAGTTCGTATTAAACCGAAATTATGCGGCAACTTTGGCCACCGCAGTAAGAAACGGTTGGGGGGAACTCTTTCCCCGGGGAAAATTCCCCAAATTCTCCTGAGCCGCAAGTCGTATCTGTCGTATCTGCTGACGAAAATAATATATCATCATATTTGCTAATTTAAGCTAATTATTTATTTATATTCATGCATGGCCATCTGAATTCAGACACCTCATTGCTGCGGAGCTTAAGGATCCCTGGCCGTCAACGCGCCTAAAAGGGCCGCTCATTTCCCCTCGCTGAAGAGCCTTAGAGGGTTTTTGTGAAAAATAGTATTTTCTTCTTGACATGCGCTCCCCGGCCTCTAAAATCAAAGAGCAGGGAGGAAAAACTCTTTATTTTTCGGCGAAAATTTTATATATAACCAACAGGGGCCAAGGTAAGAACCGCCTCAGATCATTAAGGGAAGTCTTTAACCTGGCGATCAGCCTCAGGGCGCACCAAGCCCGGGCCGGTCGTCAATTGGGATTATACTAATCACAATTTACTTGGAGGGAAAATGCCAGAAGAGGCCGTAAAAGAAATCAAGGTGGACAGGAAGCACCGCAAAATCGGGAACATCGCTCCCGAGTTGGCGGATCGCTGCTATACCTGTGGCACCTGCGCCGGCGGTTGCCCCGCCACCGGGCTGGTTCCCGGCTGGGACCCCCGGAAGGCCATCCGGGCCATTGTCCTGGGCATGGAGCAGGAAGTCATTGATTCCAAGTGGCCCTGGGTCTGCACCCTGTGCGGCCGCTGCCAGTATCAGTGCCCCATGGGCATCCAGTTGATGCGGACCTTCCGGACCTGCCGCACCTTGCGGGAGCGGGACAAGGTGCCCGGCCCCATCCACAAGGGCACCATGATGAACCTCCAGAGGGGCAACAATCTCGGGATCCCCAGGGACGACTTTTTGTTCCTGCTGGCGGAATTGGGCGTGGAGATGGAAAACGACGAAGAGCAGCCCACCCCCGGCTTTTACGTGCCGGTGGACAAGGAAGGGGCCAACATCATCGTCACCATCAACTCCAAGGAACCCTTCGGCGAGCCGGACGACATGAAGTTCTGGTGGAAGATCTTCTATGCCGCCAAGGAAGATTGGACCGTCTCCTCCACCAATTGGGAAGGGGTCAACTGGGGCCTGTTCTCCGGGGACGACCCCTCCATGAAGGAGCAGGTCGCCCGGGTAATCGAGAATGCCCGACGACTTAAGTGTAAAACAATTTTGTACCCCGAATGAGGGCATGCCTACTATGCAACCCGGTTCGGGTTCAAAAATTGGTTTCCGGAAGTTTACGATGAATTCAAGGTAGTCAGCGTCATGGATCTGCTGGAGGAGTACATCAAATCCGGCCGGATCAAGCTGAACACGCATAAGTATCATGAAGCCTACACGGTCCACGACCCGTGCAACTACGTGCGCAAATCCCAGATGGCCTTTGGGCAGTCCACCGCCGACCAATCCCGCTGGATCGCCCAGCAGTGCATCGACCCCAGCCTCTACCGGGAAATGTGCGAAGACTCGATGAACAACCTGTGCTGCGGGGCCGGTGGCGGCGCCTGGGCCATGCCCTACGACGATGAGCGTCTGGCCTACGGCAAGATGAAGGCCGACCAGATCAAGGACACCGGGGCCGAGATCGTTGTCGCCCCGTGCCACAACTGCCGGGACCAGATCATGAAAGCCCTCCCCAAGGTCCACGACATGGGCAACTACAAAGAGACCCTGTACCTGTGGGAACTGGTCTCCCTCTGCCTGGACTTCGAACCCTGGAGCGAAGCGGAGATCGAAGCGGGCCACGCCGCCCGCGACGCCCAGTTCGAGCGGGACGGGGTCGAACTGGAAGAAGAGGAATAAGCCGGCGGCCTGAACCGCACCACCGCGCCGGAGCACCTTCTGAGCCTGGAGAATTTTTCGTTCTCCAGGCTCTTTTTGTGGAGGAGGCGGAACCCGGTCTTTGCTGGCCTCCGGTATTGCTTTTTCTCCCACAAGACTTAACATCCAGGCAGAGGAGGATCATCATGAAAAAATCCATCGGCCCCCGGACTATGGCTTTTCCCACCCCGGTGTGGGTAGTGGGGACCTATGACCAGGAAGGCAAGCCCAACGCCATGACCGCGGCCTGGGCCTCCATTTGCTGCTCCAAGCCCCCGGCCATCGGGGTGTCGCTGCGCAAAGCAACTTATTCCTACGGCAACCTGGTGGCGCGCCAGGCCTTCACCATCAGCGTGCCCTCCGAGGACCACGTCCGGGAAGCCGACTACCTGGGCATGGCCACGGGCAAAGACGTGAATAAGTTCGCCGCCACCCGCCTCACCCCGGTGGGCAGCGACCTGGTGGACGCCCCCTATGTGGCGGAATTTCCCCTGATCCTGGAGTGCCGGGTGATCCATACCCTGGAAATCGGCCTCCACACCCTGTTCATCGGGGAGATTTTGGACGTCAAGGCCGATGAGCACATCCTGGGCGAGAAAGGCTTCCCGGATATCGAAAAAGCCCGGCCCATCGTCTTCGGCCCGGAGATCCGCACCTATCACGGCATCGGGAAGTTTTTGGGCCAGGCCTTCGCCATCGGCCGGGATCTCATGTGATGGCCGAGATCGACCTGTTTTGAAAGGTTTTCCGTTTTCTGTTTTCTGTTTTCTGTTTTCCGTGAAACAGCCGCCCCGGCTGTTGCGCTCCGAAATGTTACATGTAGGGCGGGCACTGCCCGCCATCATTACGACCTCCACTTTTTCAGGTTTTACGGGTGGGCCAAAGACCCAGGTGCGACTGTTCTAAAAAGTTCTTGGTGGCACCGGCATCTTGCCGGTGCTTCACACAGACAGGTAGGGTGCGTTCTACGCACCATAACGGGCGCGGGAGACGCACCCTACCGCCCCACAGGCTGGAAAGCCTGTGCCACCAAAGTTGCATACGGATAATGCCATGAGTTCAGAAATGACTGAACCGGAAATCCTCCAGGTGCGGCAAGGCATCAAGGAAAAGTACGACCGGGTGGCCGCGGCCGGCGCCGGCGGCTGTTTCCAGTATCCCACCGGCAGAGCCGGCATGGAAATTCAAGGTTATCCCCCGGAGGTGCTAAAAAATTTCCCCCCGGAGGTCCTGGCCGACTTCTGCGGCGTGGGCAATCCCTTCAGCCTGGGGCATCTTAACCCCGGGGAGGCCGTCCTGGACATCGGCTGCGGCGCCGGGGTAGACTCCCTGGTGGCGGCCCATCTGGTGGGGGCCGGCGGCCGGGTGGTGGGCCTTGACGTCACCCCGGCCATGGTCGAGCGCGCCCGGGGCCACCAGGCGCGGCTGGGTCTTAACCACGTCACCTTTCAGGTGGGCGAGGCCGAGGCCCTCCCCTTCCCGGACAACCACTTCGACGCCCTCATCAGTAACGGCGTCTTCAACCTGACCCTCAATAAGGAGAAGGCTCTGGAAGAGGCGCACCGGGTCTTAAAACCCGGCGGCCGCTTGATGCTGGCCGATATGGTCCTGGTGGCGGCGCTGCCCCCGGATCAGGCCGGCAAGGTGGAGAATTGGTTCCAGTGAATCGGCGGGGCCATGCCGGGAAAGGATTTCCTGGCCCTGATGCTCAAGGCCGGTTTCCACCGGGTGGCGCTGCGCCGCTACACCGGCTTCAAGAGCTCCCCCTACACCGAAGGGGCCTTATTTTATGCGGAAAAACTGGCGAACGGCCAGACCCGGGACGACCTCGCCCCCCAAGCCGAACCGCCGGCGGCCCCTGTAAAAGAGGCGGCCTGCGAACCCGGCGGCACCTGAAAGCCGAAATAACGCCGCCCGGGTTGGGTGGAACGCTCAAGTCAATCTTTACAAAGGGAAACCTGTGGAGAGAGAGTATGCCGGGGCGGGCACTGCCCGCCATTATTTCGGTGGGCGGCGCCCAACCTGCATATGCTGTTTGGCAATGGTGGCACAGGCTTCCAGCCTGTGCACCGCACCGGCAAGATGCCGGTGCCACCATTGAGTTAAGATGATTCACTCCCTTTCTTCCCGCCCTTATGATTCCTCCCCCGGATTAAGCAGATATGCCTCCACGAAGCGGTCCAGGTCGCCGTCTAAGACCGCGTCGACGTTGCCCTCTTCGTGTTTGGTGCGATGGTCTTTGATCAGGCGGTAGGGCTGGAGCGTGTAAGAGCGGATCTGGCTGCCCCAGGCGATATCCTTCTGGGTCTCTTGGAGTTCCTGCTTCTTGGCTTCCTGCTTGCGCTTTTCCAGGTTGTAGAGGCGGGCCCGGAGCACCTTCATGGCCAGTTCCCGGTTGCGGTGCTGGCTCCGCTCGGACTGGGAGGAGACCACCAGGCCCGTGGGCAGGTGGGTGAGGCGCACCGCCGAGGAGGTCTTGTTGACGTGCTGGCCGCCGGGGCCGGAGGCCCTGAAGGTGTCGATGCGCAGGTCATTCTCCTGGATGTCGATCTCGATGCGGTCGTCCACCTCCGGCAGCACCTGCACCGCCGCAAAGGAGGTGTGGCGGCGGCCGCTGGCGTCAAACGGCGAGATGCGCACCAGGCGGTGGATGCCGTTTTCGCTCTTCAGAAAGCCGTTGGCGTAAGGGCCGCTCACGGTGAAGGTAACGCTCTTGACCCCGGCCTCGTCCCCAGGTAAGAGGTCGATGGTCTCGGTCTTAAAACCCTTGCGCTCGGCGAAGCGCAGGTACATGCGCAGCAAAATCTCGGCCCAATCCTGGGCTTCGGTGCCGCCGGCCCCGGCGTGGATGGTGACGATGGCGTTCTTGTCGTCGTCTTCGGCCCCCAGGAGCAGCTTGAGCTCCCAATCGGAGAACTCCCGCTCCATGGCCGTCAGGTCCCTGGCCACTTCCTTCAAGATCTGGTGGTCATCTTCCTCCAGGGCCATATCCAGCATCAGTTCCAGGTCTTCCAGTTGCTGGCGCCGGGCCGCATATTCTTCCGTCGCCTGGATCAGGGACGCTCGTTCTCTCAGGATGTCCGCGGCCCGGGCCTGGTCGTCCCACAACTCCGGGGCGGCCATCAACTCTTCTAAATGACGCAGTCTGACCTGTTTGCCCGCCAGATCAAAGATGACCTCGAAGGGTTTCCAACCGGTCTTGCAAACCCTTTAATTTGGTTTTGAGATCCACGCTGTCCGGTAACATTTCGACCTCCAGGGTTAGGATAAAACAGCTATCAGCCATCAGCTTTCAGCTTTCAGCCAAGAGCCTGGCTAGTGTGGCGCTTCATATTATGGAACGCGACACTAGGGTACGCCCGGCGCACCATGCCGGGCGCCGGGAACATCTTTGGATGACGGTCGAGGCGATCAATTCCGCCTCAGACCTAAACAATCTCCAAGGTTAAATTTTACCAGAAAAATCCTGGATTAGGAAGGGAGCGGCGGCGGCGAAGCCTCCGCTTCATCCCCCAGGTAGGCCTGCTGCAGCTGGGGGTTTGCCAACAACTCCGCGCCCATGCCTTCCAGCACCACCCGGCCGGTTTCCAGCACATAGCCGTAGTGGGCGATTTTCAAGGCCGCGGCGGCGTTCTGCTCCACCAGGAGGATGGTGACCCCCCGCTGGTTGAGGCGGGTGATGATGTGAAACACCTCCTTGACCAGCAAGGGCGCCAATCCCAGGGAGGGTTCGTCCAGGAGCAAGAGCCGCGGTTGACTCATCAGGGCCCGGCCCACGGCCAGCATCTGCTGCTCGCCGCCGGAAAGGGTGCCGGCCGCCTGGGTGCGCCGTTCCGCCAGACGGGGAAAGGTGTCGTAAATCAGGCCCAGGTCCCGTTCCAGGGCCGGTTGGTCCCGCCGAAAGTACGCCCCTAAGAGCAGGTTGTCGTAAACCGTGAGATTGGCGAAGATGCGGCGGCCCTCCGGCGCCAGGGCGATGCCGGCCCGGATGATCTCATGGGTGGGGCGACCCTTTAGCTCCCGACCCTCAAAGACGATGCGGCCTCCTTCGGGCGCCGCCAGCCCGGTGATGGCCCTGAGCGTGGTGGTCTTGCCGGAGCCGTTGGCTCCCAGCAACGCCACGATCCGGCCCCGGGGAACGCCAAAGCTGATCCCGTCCAGGGCCTTGATGGCCCCGTAGGAGACTTTGAGATTCAGGACTTCCAGCACCTTATGGCTTCCTTAGATAATGCGGGTTTTAGCGTTTTAAGTCCCCCTTTCTTAAAGGGGGGAAAGGTTCTAAGAAATCATATCCACATCAAGCTAACTGCTAAATGCTGATAGCTAACTGCTACTTCCCCAAATAGGCTCGAATTACCTCCGGGTTTTGGCGTATAGCCGGAGGCGGACCGGCGGCGATGGTGAGGCCGTGGTCCAGCACGGTGAGGTGCTGGCAGAGGCCCATGACCAGGCGCAGGTTGTGTTCGATGACCAGAATGGTCAAATTATAACGTTCGTGGATACCTCTGATAAAAAAAATCAACTCGCCAGTCTCCTGGGGATTGAGGCCGGCGGCGGGCTCGTCCAGGAGGAGGAAGCGAGGCCCCGTGGCCAAGGCCCGGGCGATCTCCAGGCGGCGCTGGTGGCCGTAGGGGAGCTTGCCGGCAGG
>JAGVPN010000142.1 GCA_020052215.1 Syntrophobacterales bacterium | reverse complement strand
TCATTCTGAACGGAGCGTAGCGGAGTGAAGAATCTCGGCGGCTTAAAAAGAGAGATTCTCCGCTGCGCTCAGAATGACAAAAATAGTCTTTTGATTGCTTATACCGAGTTGCGCTCAAAGAAGTAAGAAAAGCCTCTTCCTGTAGGGGCGCACCTGCGTGTGCGCCCTCGAACCAGGGCGGACACATAGGTCCGCCCCTACAAAAGATAAATTACCTGTATGACCGCAGATTGGTATAAGTCCCTCTTTAGAAAAGGGGGAGAGAAAAAACCCGACTTTGATTGCCGCATTAATGGTGGAACGTCACACCAATCCAACCGGCCCGCTCCCCTCAAATCATTGCTCCCAGACGATCTTACCGCAGTCCTTCAGGTCATAGCCGCCCAGGTTGGTGGCGGCCTCCTTGAACTCGGGAGAGCGGATAACTTCCAGGAGCGTCTGGAACCGCGGATCCTCGTAGGTGCTCTCCGGCACCACCAGGTCATAGCGCTCCGGCATCAGGGGAATGAAATCCAAGCCCAGGGCCCGGGCCGCGGCCAGGATGCCCAGGCCCGCGTCCGCCGTACCGGAAAGGACATTCACCGCCACGGCCATGTGGGTGTATTCCTCCCGTTCATAGCCCTGAACCTCCGCCGCCTTCAAGTGGCGCTCTTTGAGGAGATAGTCCAACAGGACCCGGGTGCCGGCCCCCCGCTGGCGGTTGATGAACCGCACCTCGGGGCGTATCAGGTCTTCGATGGCGCGAATATTTTTGGGATTGCCCTGGGCCACCATCAAACCCTGCTCCCGCCAGGCCAGGTTGATCAACTTAAGGGGCACCCCCGCAAGATACCGCTCAATATATGGGACATTATAGGTCATGGTTTCGGGGTCGAGGAGATGGCTGCCCCCCAAGTGGGCCCGTCCCTGGCGCAGGGCCACCAGGCCCCCCTGGCTGCCGATATGCCCGGATGACAGGCGCAACCGGAAGTCTTGGCTTTTCAACAGGGTAGCCAGGAGATCTAGGGTGTTGTCGTGGCTTCCCAACACCACCAGGGTCCCTTCGATATCTTCGGGGCGGACCAACAGCTCCGCGGTGACCGGCCGGTCTTCCTCCAGTCCTTCACTCAAGGCCGGGACTACCAGGAGACCATCGGCCTTGACCAGGGAGGTAATGGCGCCGGCGCCCCGGGGGAGCGGCGTGGCTATGACTTTCTCTCCCACCCGACCTAAGGTCACCCGGATAAATTCGGTGAGCCCAGGCTTGGAAGGCAGGTTTTGGGCCGGGTAAACCTCCAGGGTGGGGCGAGGTGGAATAAGCTTGGCGACAATGCCGGACAACAGCGGGGCGGCAAACTGTTCAAAGGAGAGCACCGCAGACACCGGGTAACCGGGATTGCCGATGACCGGCTTGCCGTCCACCACCCCCAGGAGGGTGGGCTTCCCGGGCATCATGGAGACCCCGTGCACCAAAACCTCACCCAGGTTGGCCACGGCCTGGTACGTATAGTCCTCAGTGCCGGCGGACGATCCGGCGTTGATGATCACCACGTCGGCGTCGCCCAGAGCATCTTGTAAGGCAGAGGTTAATGATGAAACCTCATCCCGCACGATGCCTCTGACTTCCGGCACCCCCCCCGCCTCGGTGACCAAACCAGCCAGAATAACGGAGTTAAACTCCGGCAGGTGGTCCGGCGGCAGCTCCCGGTCCAATTCAGAGGCGGGTACCAGTTCGGAACCGGTGGGAATGATGATCACCTTGGGAAGGCGACGCACCGATACCCGAGTAACTCCGGCGGCCAGCAGCGCCCCTTGGGCCCAGGGAGTGATCTCCACTCCCTCAGGAAGGAGCATTTCCCCGGCTACCATGTCTTCGCCGATGCGGCGGACATGGCGCCAGGGAAAGACCGGGGCTTCCACGGTGATGGGGTCGGCCTCGGGATCGGGGACATTCTCCACCATGATCACGGCATCGGTCCCCGGAGGCATGACATGACCGGTATTGATGGGAAAGGCCTCCTTTCCCAAGGTCAGTTGTTTGGGGTGTTCGGGAGTGGCTCCGAAGGTCCCGGCCGCCAGCACCGCAAACCCATCCATGGCCGCCTGGTGCGCGGCTGGCGAAGATCGCCTGGCCCAAACCGGGGCGGTGGTCACCCGGCCCCGGGCGGCCACCGTGGGGATTTCTTCGGGTGGCAGGAGGTTTTTCAGGTCAAACCGAGACAAGAAGATTTCCCTGGCCTCGGGAACAGATTTCATGCGCAAATAAATATGTCTTTTCAAATTACAGACTCCCTGTAAAAATTAGCCATTCCTATACCCTTATCCTCCCAGGCCGGGAAAAGCGAATTTGAGGGCCTCGTCCAGTCGCGCCACCGGGTGGAAGATGAGCTTGCCCCGGATGGACTCGGGGATCTCCTCCAGGTCCACCAGGTTCTGGGCCGGGATGATGACCTCCTGGATGCCAGCCCGGTGCGCGGCCAGGACCTTGTTTTTGATGCCGCCCACCGGCAGGACGTGGCCCCGGAGGGTAATCTCCCCGGTCATGGCCAGGCCTTTTTTCACCGGCCGCCCGGATAAGAGCGACACCAGGGCGCAGAGCATGGCCACCCCGGCGGAGGGGCCGTCTTTGGGGATAGCGCCGGCGGGCACGTGGATGTGGAGGTCGGCCTTTTCAAAGAAATCCTCCTCGATCCCCAGGAAGGGGGCCCGGGCCCGGATGTAGGAAAGAGCGGCGCTGGCCGACTCCTTCATAACCTCCCCCAACTGGCCGGTGAGTTTCAAGTTGCCCTTGCCCGGCATGCGCAGGACCTCGATGAAGAGGATGTCGCCGCCGCTGGGGGTCCAGGCCAGACCGGTGGCCACCCCAGGCTCGGGATGGTCCAGGGCCGCCTCCCTAAAAAAGCGGGGCGGTCCCAGGTACCGGGCCACCTCGGCCTCGCTAATCTTTCCCTGCTGGCGGCCGCCTTCCGCCACTTCCCGGGCCACGCCCCGGCAGAGCGCGGCGATCTCCCGTTCCAGGTTGCGCAGGCCCGCCTCCCGGGTGTAGGAGGCGATGACCCGGCGGACGGCCTCGGGCGCGACCTCCATCTGTTCGGCGGTGAGGCCGTGGGCCTCCAACTGCCGGGGCAGGAGGTGGCTGAAGGCGATCTCCAGCTTCTCCTCCTCGGTGTAGCCGGTGAGTTCCAGGACCTCCATGCGGTCACGGAGCGCCGGCGGGATGGGGTCCAGGAGGTTGGCGGTGGTGATGAACATGACCTTGGAGAGGTCAAAATCCACCTCCAGGTAGTGGTCCGAGAAGGTGGAGTTCTGTTCCGGGTCCAGGACTTCTAAAAGGGCCGAGGAGGGATCGCCCCGAAAGTCGGCGCCGATCTTGTCCACTTCGTCCAGGATGAACACCGGGTTATTGGACCCGGCCCGGCGCATGGACTGGATGATGCGGCCGGGCATTGCCCCCACGTAGGTGCGGCGGTGACCCCTGATCTCGGCTTCGTCCCGCACCCCGCCCAGGGAGAG
>JAGVPN010000206.1 GCA_020052215.1 Syntrophobacterales bacterium | reverse complement strand
TTATCCTGCTGGGGGTGGTCGGCGTCCTCTGGGCCTTATGGGGCTATAGCCTGGCCTTTGGCCCGGACCTGGGCCACTTCATCGGCAACCTGGATTATCTTGGCCTCATGGGGGTGGGGACCGAGCCTATTAAGGCCTATTCCGAAACCATCCCCCATCAGACCTTCATGATCTACCAGGCCATGTTTGCCATCATCACGCCGGCCCTGATCACCGGCGCCTTTGCCGAGCGCCTGAAGTTCAGCGCTTTTTTGGTGTTCATGGTCCTCTGGGTCACCCTCGTCTATTGTCCGGTGGCCCACTGGGTCTGGGGTGACGGCGGCTGGCTCAAGAACCTGGGAGCCTTAGATTTCGCCGGGGGCACGGTCGTCCACATCAACGCCGGGATCGCCGCCCTGGCCGCCGCCCTGGTGGTTGGCAAGCGCCAGGGTTATGGCAACCACGCCACCTTCATTCCTCACAACCTGCCCATGACCGTCCTGGGGGCAGGGCTGTTGTGGTTCGGGTGGTTCGGGTTCAACGCCGGCAGCGCCCTGGCCGCCAACGCCCTGGCCAGTTCGGCCTTCACGGCCACGCACCTGGCCACCTGCGCCGCCACCCTGGCGTGGGTCGGGACGGAATGGATCGTCCGGGGCAAGCCCACCACCCTGGGTGCGGCTTCCGGCGCGGTGGCCGGGCTGGTGGCCATCACTCCCGCGGCAGGTTTTGTGGGTCCCATGTCTGCCATCCTCATCGGCATCGGGGCCGGGGTCATCTGCTACCTGGCCGTCCTGCTCAAGCCCCGGCTGGGTTATGACGACTCCCTGGACGTGGTGGGAGTGCACTGTGTGGGCGGCGTCTGGGGCGCCCTGGCCACGGGTCTGTTCGCTTCCAAACTGGTGAACTCCGCCGGCGCTGACGGGTTGTTCTATGGCAACCCCGGTCAATTTCTCATCCAGGTGATCGCGGTGGTGGCGACCATGGTATTCTCTTTTGTCGCCAGCTACATCCTCTTTAAAATCCTTGACGCGACCATGGGGCTCAGGGTAACACCGGAAGATGAAGTGGCCGGTTTGGATATCACTGAGCATCAAGAAACCGGGTACAGTCTGTAAGAAGGGAGGCAGAGCATGAAAAAGATCGAGGCGATTATCCAGCCCTTCAAGCTGGAGCCGGTAAAGGAAGCCCTCCACGCCATCAGTGTCGAAGGCATGACGGTGACCGAAGTCAAGGGGTTTGGACGGCAAAAAGGGATCAGGGAGGTCTACCGGGGCATGCAGTACCAGGTGGATTTCCTGCCCAAGGTGAAAATCGAGATCGTAGCGGCGGACGACAAGGTGCAGGCCATCATTGACACCATTGTCGACAAGGCTCGCACCGGCCGGATCGGGGACGGCAAGATCTTTGTCTATCCGGTGAGCGAGGTCATCCGGATTCGCACCGGGGAAACGGGAAACGAGGCGGTTTAAGTCCAACGGGGAGGGAGGCGGAGACTTCGGTTCTCCCTCCCCGACGGGCCTACAGAAAAAACTCGCACCCTGCGAGCCTGATATAACCGACAAAGGAGAAAGGGGTATGGAGAAATTAAGGGTAAGATGCAAGTCGATCATGGTCAGGGGGGTGATGGTAAGCCTCATGACCATGCTGGTTCTGGTAGGCTTTGGGAGTAGGTTATTTCCCATGACGCCGGCGCTGGCCCAAGTGGGCGCCCCGGCCATGATGGAAAAAACCCCGGCCGCCCCACCGGCGGAAGAGAAAAAAGAGGGGGCTCCCACTACGTGCGGCCCCATGATCAGCGACACCTGCCTACCGATTGAGACCGGCAAGTTTGCCATACAGGCCTGGTGGGCCCTGTCCGTGTACCCGGGGGTGTTCAGTCAAAACTGGCGGGCGGTGAACGCCGGCGGTAATTTTTACACTTTCTTTATGCCGGTCAAATTTGTCTATGGCCCCACCAAAGACCTGGAGACGTATGTGGTCATTCCTTTTATCCGTAACTGGAATAACAGCGTGACGGTGCCCGGTCCCAATGGCGAAACTTCCGCCGGTTACAGCGGCATCGGGGATATCACGGCGGTGGCGAAATACAACGTGCTGCCGGAAGGGACCTACATGCCGGCCATATCCGCCGTGGGCGGGGTGGGTTTCCCCACCGGCCATGCCTCCCGCCTCAACCCGACGCGCCTGGGGGCGGATGCCATTGGCACCGGGTCTTTCAACTTCATCACCGGGGTCAACTTGTTCAAATACCTGAAACCCTTTTTGGTGCATAGCCAGATCTGGATGAACACCCCGGTGAATCTCTACAAAATGACCAGTAATCCCTTCCGTAACGTCCGTTCCCGGGAATACTTGACGGTCAATCTGGCTACGGAACTTCCCGTTTCCAAGCGATGGGTCCTGTTGTTCGAAGTTTACAGTAACTGGTGCTGGCAAAACCTCAATACCATTCAGGGCTACCAAACTCCGCAGACCGTCATCGGAGTCCTGCCGGCGATCGAATTCCTGGCCACGGATAAGTTAGCCTTGGCCGCGGGGTGTTCCTTTGACCTGGCCGGCAAAAATGGAGTCCAAAAATTTACCCCCATGATAACCGCGTTCTATACTTTTTAGACGGCGCGGTTAGGACCGGTGAGCAGAGGTATGGCAGCTAGCGGACGGGTAGGATGTCCTGTGGCCATACCTCCTCTGTTGACCATGGCTCAACCCTGGAGGCGGGATTCCATGATGTGGAGGCTATTACCATTCGGCTTGGTCGCAATTCTCGTGGCGGGTGTTCTGGTTTCCGACTTATTGGCGTGTAGATTAGTCCACAACTCCAAGGGGCGCTTGACCGGAGAAGACCCTAAAGGGCAATCCTGGCAAGGAGGCGAGAGCTTCGCCATGATGGATGAACCCGGGACAATGCGGTTCCTAAGCCCGGAAAATCAGAGGATGAAAAAACTCAATCCCAACCTCTTTGAGAAGAAAGCTTTAGGCATCATTTATCTCAAGGAGGCGCCAAAAATGAAGAAATCGCCGCCCCTGGCGGCTCCCAAATTGTATGAATAAGCCGTTGGAGCCGGGAACACCTCTAACGGTCGCCATCTCAACCAATCGCCCGCCTCCTTCCACCATTGGCCTGGGGGGGAGGGAAAGTGAGACTCACTTTCCCTCCCCCATCTTTTTTCGGGTCCAGATCCTGGCACCGGCCGCAGCACCATCTCATACCAAGTTGCCGTCATAGAGGTAATTCTGGCTTTATGGTCGCAACCACCGTAGGGGCGGTTCGCGAACCGCCCCTACAATTCGGATTAT
>JAGVPN010000444.1 GCA_020052215.1 Syntrophobacterales bacterium | reverse complement strand
TCGAACACCCGCAGGGGCTGCTTGACGTAGGTCATGGGGGTGGCGATGGCCACCAGGGGCAGGACCAGGTCGCACTTCCGGATGTGGTATTCGATCCACTCCTTGTTGATGGCGATGTCGCCTTCCAGAAAATGGAACCGAGGATGGTCCAGGGACTCCTCCAGCTTGTTGGAGTAGAGGTCCATGCCAAAAACTTCCCAGTCCCGGGTGGTAAGGATACGCCGGGTCAGGGCGTTGCCGATGAAGCCGTTGACGCCTAAAATCAGGATTTTCATAGGTGATGTCACTCAATCATAAGGGAATTATCAACATGGTGGGCATTGTCCACCCTTGTACTTGTAGGGGCGGACCTATGTGTCCGCCCTTTTGAGGGCGCACACGCAGGTGCGCCTCTACGAAAATATCTGTCCCACCAGGTATTTCCAGGTGGCCAATACCGGCCCCAGGAATTCCGGCTCGCCCTCCCACTGGGCCTGGGTGATGAGGAAGTGGCCCGCCCCCGTGGCCACCAGCAAGCCTTCTCCCGGCACCGCAGCCGTCACCTGGCCGGGCTCAACCGGTTCCGTAACCGGGGCCGCCATGATCTGGCCGGCCCAGACCAGGAGCTTCCGGCCCTGGAAAAAAGTAAAGGCGCCGGGGTAGGGGTGAGTCACGGCCCGGACGAGATTATAGGTTTGCAGGGCCGAATGCCGCCAGTCAATAAGGCCGTCCTCCGGGGTGCGGCCGCCGTAATAGGAGGCCCGGGCGTGGTCCTGCGTTAGGCGGGGCGCGGCGCCGGCCCGCAGCAACGGGTAGGCTTCCCGCATCAACTCCGGGGCCGCCGCCGCCATTTTGGCGAACAGGGTCAAGGCCGTGTCTTCGAAGGTGATGGGGATGCGCCTAAAGCCCACGATGTCGCCCTGGTCGGCCTTGGCCTCCATATAGTGGAGGGTCACCCCGGTTTCGGTTTCGCCATGGACCAGGACCCAGTTCACCGGACAGCGGCCCCGGTAGCGGGGCAGCAGGCTGCCGTGGAGATTCAAGGCCCCCAGGCGGGGCAGGTCCAGGACCGGCTGCTTCAGCATGTGGCGATAATAGCACGAAAACAGCCAATCCGGTTGCAAAGCCTGCATGGCGGCCACGAAGGCCGGGTCATTGGGGTTGGCCGGCTGATACACCGGCAGGTAGTTCTCAAAGGCCAACTGCCGCACCGAGGCGAACCAGATCTCTTCTTTGGGGTCGTCGGCATGGGTGACCACCGCGACGATCTCGTCGCCCAACTCCCGGCTGAGCTCGATGAGGGCCTCCAGGCAGGCGTAGCCGATATTGTGGTAACCAAGGAAAACGATGCGCATGGTTAACCTTATTTTCAGTTTTCGGTCAAAGAAGTCTGGAGGAAGGCTTCGGCCCTCTTCATGAATTCTTCCGCTTTTTCCTGTAAATCCATCACTTCAGTTTCGGAAATGCCGCTCATAAATTCGTAGTCGCTGATTTGGCGCTTTTCGAAGGCCCGGTGCAGCCAGTGGTGCATCTCTTTGGAAAGGAGTCCGGATTTGATAAAGTGCTCACCAAAAGCGGCAATCACTGCACGGTGGCTGGAAAAAGTCTTCTCCTGGCTCAGCAGCAGGGCTTCGGCTCCATAAAACATGGAATAATAAAGGCGGGATACGGCGGAATCAAAATCGCCTGCCAGTCGCAAAAGTTTGGCGGAGGCCAGATAACGCCGGGCCTTCGCCAGCATCCCTTTGATTTCTTCGGCTACGGTCACAGGCGTATCCCTTCCCGGCGCACATTTTCAAACAGAGGGCTTTTTCTCGTCCTGAGCCACTGTTCGGGTACGGGATAGGTGGCGATGAGGACATTGCGCTCTAAGCAGATGTCCGCCACTTGGTCGCCGATCCGATCGATTTCCTGACTAGGGTTCACCGGTCCCTCAAGGGCGATGATGATATCCACGTCCGATTCCGGGTGATAGTCACCCCGGGCATAAGAGCCATAAAGATATACCCCGCGCAGACGCTCCCCATAGACTTGCGCCAGAACCTTTTGCAAATCGTCTAAAGCCTGCTTTATGGCTAAAGGAATCCGAGGGACTGACATAGGTTGCTCTTTAATCTGTACCTGCACCGAAAAAATTACCCTGTCGCCGGTTCCTCACAACCCCCCTGAGAAAAACTCTTCTACTCCCCCGGCCCCAAAGTCTGGCGGATGACGAAGCGGGGGCGGCCCCGGACCTCCCGGTAGATGCGGCCGACGTATTCGCCGATGAGGGCCAGGCCCAGGGTGTTCAAGCCCACAAACACGAAAAGGATGGCGAACAGGGTGAACACGCCTTCCACTTCCGGCCCCACGAAAAACCGCCGGATGAAGAGGAAGAGTCCTAACAAAAACCCCAGGAGGGCGATGCCCACCCCCATGAACCCCACCAGATGAATGGGCAGATTGGAAAACCCGGTCATCAGGTCGAAATTGAGGCGGAGGAGCTTGATGACGCCGTACTTGGAGGTGCCGCGTTCCCGCTCGGCGTGGCCCACGGGGATTTCCGCCACCCGGTGGGAGAACAGATTGGCCAGGGCGGGGATGAAACTGGAGGATTCCTGGCACTGGTTGATGCTGTCCACCACCTCCCGGCGATAGGCCCGGAGCATGCAGCCGTAGTCCCGGAATTTGACCCCGGTGACCCGGGACATGACGTAGTTCACCAGATGGGAGGGGAGCCGCCGGAAGACGGAGTCCTGGCGGTTCTCCCGCCAGCCCCCCACGGTGTCGTAGCCCTCCTCCAGCTTGGCCACCAGCCGGGGAATCTCCTCGGGAGGGTTTTGCAGGTCCGCGTCCAGGGTGACTATCACCTGGCCCCGGGCCGCCTGAAACCCGGCAAAAATGGCCTGGTGCTGCCCGAAATTGCGGTGGAATTGCAGGGCCCGGATGTTCTGCGGATATTGCCCGTTCAGGTCGGCCAGAAGCTGCCAGGAGCTGTCAGTGGAGCCGTCGTCCACCAAGATGATCTCAAAGGGGCGGCCCATGGCGGTGAGGGTGCGGATCAACCTCTCCCCCAGTTCCCGGAGATTGTCTTCCTCGTTGAACACGGGAATGACCACGGAAATTTCCGGGGCCGGCGTGGGCTGGCTCAAGGGGAGAACCTGGTTGGGCATGGTTCCTTACCTTATAAAAAAAATCCACCGGCGCGGATGGACCGGTGGCCCCAAAGGAGGCGCGCAGCAGGCCGTAAGCCGAGTTCTGTCCCGGGTCGCCCCGGTGATGATCATTCCTCTAGGACCCCGGTTGCCCGGGGCCTCCAGCGACCTACCCGGGAGCTTCGGGCGGGCCGCCCTCAAACGCTCCCCTATTTGGTCTTGCTCCAGGTGGGGTTTTCCAAGCCGGCAATGTCGCCACTGCCGCTGGTGAGCTCTTACCTCACCTTTTCACC
>JAGVPN010000395.1 GCA_020052215.1 Syntrophobacterales bacterium | reverse complement strand
ATATCCTGGCAGATACATTGATCAACCTGACCGCTACTCGATTTATGGAGCTTTGCCAGTGCTCCTATTTGTTGCATTAGAAAGCGAAAGTGGTATTACGCACCAATTAATCAGCGGAAACGGCGGGCAGTGCCCGCCCTACATATCTATCCGAATTGTCGGGGCGGTGCGCTCACCGCCCCGACATTGATTGCTATCATAAAGCTAAAAAATTACCCTTTTGACGGCACCTTGGCATAGTCCTGGGGCCAGTTGGGGTTGGCGGCAAATAAGGCCTCGATGGCGTCCCGATCCAAGGCCGGGGAGTAGAAAAACCCCTGGCCATAGTCGCAGCCTTCCGCCTGGAGGAATTGCAGCTGGGCCTCGGTTTCAATACCTTCGGCCACCACCTTTTTGCCCAGCCTATGGGCCAGGCTGATAATGGCCTGGACGATGCTGTTGTCTTCCTCGCTCTTATTTATTTGGCTGACAAAAGAATAGTCGATCTTGAGGCTGTCCACCGGCAGACGCTGGAGGTAGCGCATGGAGGAGTAGCCGGTGCCGAAGTCGTCGATGCTCATCTGGATGCCCAGTTCTTTCAGGGCGGTGAGGGTGGCGATGGCGGCTTCGGCATCTCCCATCACTGCGGTCTCGGTAATTTCCAGTTTCAGATGCTCGCCCTTCAGACCGGTATGCCGTAAGGTAGCGGCCACCTGCTCTATCAGGTCTTCCTGGGAAAACTGGCGGGCCGAGAGATTGACGCTGACGACTAAAGAATCAGCCAATATGCCATTCTGCCAGGTTTGCATCTGGCGGCAGGCTTCTTCCAGGACCCATTGACCAATGGGGAGGATCAGGCCGGTTTCCTCGGCCAGGGGGATGAAGCTGCCCGGCAGCACCAGACCCTGCTCCGGATGTTGCCAGCGCACCAGGGCCTCGAAGCCGGTTAGTCGCCCGGTGGCCAGGAATACCACGGGCTGATAAAAGACCCGCAGTTCCCGGCGCTCCAGGGCCAGGCGCAAGTCCCGATCCAGGCTGAAGAAGGCGGTGCTGCGTTGCCGCAAGACCTCATCAAAGATGACGCACCGATCTTTGCCCAACTCCTTGGCCCGGTGCATGGCCATGTCTGCATCCCTGAGCATATCGTCGGCATTGGCGTAGCCGGCAAGGTTGTGGGTGATGCCGATGCTCAGAGTGACGAACACCTCCTGGCCATGTAACCTGAGGGGCTCCTTTAATGCCTGGTGAATCCTTTGGGCCACCTGCATGGCATGTCCGATTTCGGTGATATTTTTTACCAGGACAATAAAGTCGTCCTCGCTGAAGCGGGCCAAGACATCTTCCGGGCGCAGGCATTCCTCCAAACGGCGGGCCACCGCCACCAGCACCTGATCCCCCACGCTATATCCCAGGGTGTCGTTGATATGCTTGAAGCGATCCACGTCCATGAAAAGGACGGCAAACTGCTTCTCGGAATAGCGGCGGGCCTGGCTCAATTCCGTTGCCAGGCGGTCCTTGAACAGCACCCGGCTGGGCAAACCGGTCAATTCGTCATAAAAAACGTTGCGGAAGAGTTGCTCCTCGGCCTGCTGCCGCAGCATGAACTGGCCGATCTGGCTCCCCAAATCGGACATGGCGGTGATCAGTTCCTGATCCGGCGGTTGCATGCTCCGGCTGAGCAGGATTATCACTCCCTTGGCTTCCTGGCCTAAAGTTATGGGCGCCCCGAAGGCGGCGTGGAGCCCGGCTTTTTCCGCCTGGGGACGGCGTTGGAACACGTCGCTGCTGAGAACATCCGGCAGCCACACCGGTTCCCGGCGAGCCCAGACCAGACCGGGGAGCCCCTTTTGAGGGGAAAATCTTATATCGCTGCTCCCGGCATAAAATTCCGCCGCATCCAGGGAGGGGGCGGCCCAATAGGACTGCAGGCGGAGGGCCGCAGACGAGGCGTCCTCCAGCCACAGTTCACCCAGGTCAAATCCTATCTGAAGACAGATGGCCTCCAATAACCGGGGCGCGGCGTCCATCAACGTGGATGATTGGGCCAGCACCTGGGTGACCGCGAAGCGCACCGCGTCGCGCTTCTCCGCTTTCACCCTGGCGGTGATATCCTGGCCGATGGTGACGGCTCCCATGGGTTGGCCGGCAGCGTCCAACAGGGGATTGGCATCCCAGGAGACCATGATTTTTACGCCATCCTTGCCGAGAACTTCGTTGATTTGTCCTCGGACCAGCCCTCCCGTCATGACCCTTTGAATCTGTCCGTCGATGGCCTCCCACAGGGATTCCGGCAAACACAATTTAAAGTAATCCTGCCCCAGCACTTCCTCCCGGGTCCGGTCATAGAGCCGCTCGGCCTCGGGATTAAACTCGATGATGCGGTGGTCCGGGGTGAGGGCCACGATGACGCTGGGAATATTCTCGATCAAGGACCGGAGGCGGTTTTCCTTGGTGCGCAGTTCCTCGAAGCTGCGCAACTGATTGATGGTGACGGCCATCTCATCCGCCACCCCTGCCAGGGCCTTGAGAACAAAGTCGCCCAGGGGATGCCGGGCGAAGAGGCCCATGACGCCCATCAGGCGGTCCTGCACGATGAGGGGGTAGCCGGCGAAGGCCACCATGCCCTCCCGTTGGGCCCACTCCTGGTCCGTGACCTGGGGGTCGCCGATGACGGCGTTGGTGAGGTGGGGCTGGCGGGTGCGGGCGATATTGGGAATCTTGGCATTGCGGCTCACCGGGATGCGACCGTGGGGGCCGTCCAGATGAGTATATATGCCGGCGCTGGCCTGGAGTTCCAGCAGGTCATCGACTGAATTGAAAGTCCAGATGCGGGCAAAGGCGGCGTCCAGGTGACGCACCAGGAGTTCGGCGCATTGCTGCATCATGGTGGACAGGGCGCCGCTCTGGGTAATGGCCTGTCCAACTTCCGCTATCAGGGAAACGACACGGAGGCGTTCCTCCAGGGCCGCGTCCGCCTCTTTATGCTCGGTGATGTCGGTGAAGATGTGGACCGACTGGGTGATCTGACCCGATTGGTCCGGCAGAGGGTCAACGACAACCCGAAGCCAGCGGTCGCCATGGCGGAAGACCTCCGTTTCCCGGCGCCCGCTGGCAATTGCCTTCAAAAAGGGGCAGCCGTCGGTCCGGCAGGCGGCGCCGTGCACCAGTTCCCAACAGGGACCGGTAAGCGGATCGCTCGGGGATTTGCCCAGGAGGCGGCGCATGGCCCGGTTGGCTTCCAAAACCAGGCCGTTCCGGTCCACCACCAGGATGCCCTCATTAATGGAATCTATCACTCTGGCGTAGAAATCTGCGGAAAAGTTCATTGGCTACCCTAAGGATGCCCTCTGACCATCCGATCCAGGTTCATCGGTTGGCACGACCAGACGCTAAAGAACCCTGCCACGCGGCGCCCTCCATCATTTGTCGATGTACCCGGAGGTTTATTCTCATCGTAAGATAATGAAGATACTATTTCTTTTTCGGCGTCCGGTGGATATATCTTTAATTTATCCAAAGGAAGACCTTACAACCCGCGCAAAAGGGGCGGTGTCGCCACCGCCCCTTTTGGGGGTATTGCGGGCGCGCCGCCCCCAAGGGGGGAGCGGCGGCAGGTTACTTGGGAACCTCCACCGTCAGGTAGAGGGTGCGGCCGGCGCGCTTGACCAAGAAGCGGGCGACGCTGCCTTTTTTTACCTTGGCAACGGCCTCCCGATATTCCTTAACGGTGCCGACGACCGCGCCGTTCACTTCCAGAATCAGGTCTCCCGGCCGGATGCCGGCATCAGCCGCGGGGCTGCCGGACTCCACCTGGACCACCACCACCCCCTGGTTGTCCCGGAGGCGAAACTGCTGGGCCAGGGCCGGGGTCAGGTTCTGCACCTCCAGACCCAGAGGGGTTTTCTCGGTCTCCCCTTCTTCTTTGGCCTGGGCCTGCCGTTCATCGGTGAGTTCCACGATGGTCAGGTTCAGGGTCTTTTCCTTGCCCTCCCGCAGGATCTTGAGAGTGGCCTTGGACCCCGGGGCCGTGTCCGCTACCATCCGGGGCAATTCATTCATTTCATGAATGGGGTGGCCGTTGAATTCGATGATGATATCACCCCGGTGGATGCCGGCTTTTGCCCCCGGCGAGCCGGGGTTGACTTGGGCCACCAGGGCGCCTTTCGGTTCGGACATGCCGAAGGATTTGGCCAGTTCCGGCGTGACGTTCTGGACCTGCACCCCGATCATGCCCCGAACCACCTTGCCCTTAGACTCCAGTTGAGGAATAACGGACTTGGCGATATTGCTGGGGGTGGCAAACCCGATGCCCTGTCCGGAGGCCAGGATCGCAGTGTTGATGCCGATCACCTCTCCCTGGAGATTGAGGAGAGGGCCGCCGCTGTTACCCGGGTTGATGGAGGCATCGGTTTGGAGGAAGTTGTCATAAGGCCCGGCGCCGATCACCCGGCCCTTGGCGCTGATAATCCCCTGGGTAACGGTGTGAGCCAGGCCAAAGGGGTTGCCCACGGCCAGGACCCAGTCTCCCACCTGGATGGCGTCGGAATCCCCCATCTTCAGAAACGGCAAATCCGCGGGCGGATTAACGATCTGGATCAGGGCCAGGTCGGTTTTGGGGTCCCGGCCTTTGACGGTGGCCTGGTATTCCTTGCCTCCCACCAGGATGACCTTGATCTTATCCGCGCCTTCCACCACGTGGTTGTTGGTCACCACGTAGCCCTTGGCATCGATGATGAAGCCGGAACCGAGACTGCGAGCTTTGTAGCTCTTGGGCATTTCGCCGAAAAACTTATCGAAGAAATCCCGGAAATCCCGGAACGGGCCTTCAGGACCGAATTCCGGGGCGGGGCCCGGTTTCGGCCGCTTGTCGCCTTCCTTGAACAATTCCCGCATCTGGTTCTTGACGATTTTTTCGGCGCTGATATTGACCACCGCGCCCGAGACTTGCTTGGCCAAATCGGCGAAGGTATTCGGAGCCAAACCCGCGGGGGCCTGGGTCTGGGCCCACGACGGCT
>JAGVPN010000205.1 GCA_020052215.1 Syntrophobacterales bacterium | reverse complement strand
GCCTGATAATCCCCCCTACCCCCCTTTAAAAAAGGGGGGGAACTACAAGGAATTGCTGTTAAAGTCCCCCTTTGAAAAAGGGGGATTTAGGGGGATTTAGGAACCTCCAAACGGAAGGAATTTATGGCAAACGCTATATTACCTGTTTGAGCGCTACTCGATATAATTCCACCGCTGGGGCGAGCCTCCGTGCCCGCCTCCGGCGCAGGGTAATATCGGTGGCGCAGGCTTTCCAGCCTGCGCCCCGCCCCGGCAAGATGCCGGGGCCACCAGTTTTCATAGGGCGGGCTATGCCCGCCGAATCCTGGCGGCCACAGGCCGCCCTATAAGAAATGCGTCGGCACAGGCTGGAAAGCCTGCGCCACCGATTTAACCAACTTTTCGGACCAGCGCCATTAATCAGGTCGCCACGGCGTGAACCTCGATTCACTGCTTGCCGCCCTTACTGCTCTCACCCTTCTCCCGTGGAGGCCCGGCCGGGGCCGCAGACGCGGTCAGCCGGTGCATTTCTTCCTGCCACTGGCGGAATAACTCCAGGGGTATTAGGGCCAGCACGGTTTGGTCTCCCGCCCGGATAAGGACCTTGAGGGCGCTTTTCCCCACGGCTCCCACCTCCTCCAGGTGCAGCAGGGGTTTGCCGGCCTGGTCCAGGAGTTCCAGGACAAAGGCCGGGGGACCTGGCGGGGCGTCGCCCGGAGGCGGAATTTTTTCCCCTTCTATCTTCTGGAAATTCCACAAAGCCATCTCCAGCCGCGCCGCGGGCTGCTGCGTGGCCGCCTGGTCCGGCCCGGTGATCTTCCAGCCATCCTGGTCTTTCCGGGCGGTCCAGGTCTTGCCGGGGGGGCCCCAAACGACCTGGTGGACCGCGGCAATGGCCCCGGACCATAGGCGGCGGTCTTCTAAAGACGCCAGGGTCTGGTCAACTTCGTCGGCCAGGGCTGCATCCACCAGCGCCACGGGCCCTCCCGCCCCTAAACGGGCATAAACCGCGTCGTCTTTTTTGGCCCCCAACCAGAAGGTCTGGTCCCCGGCCGGCGTCACCACCGTGATTTCGGTCTGGCGGTCCGGGACCAGGTCCAGGGCCGCTAAATTCTTGGGGGGGGGCTCCAGAAAGTTTTTGGCCCGGGCAATATGGAGGTCCCGCAAGAGTTTCCACACCCGATCGCCCCGCACCCGGAAGTCAGGGCGTCCCACCCAGCCCCAGGTCTGGGGGCCGGTCTTCTCCAGGGCCACCGCGGTCTTGGGGCCCTTGACCCTGAGGCCCTTGACTTCGCCGATAATAAAGGCCAGCAGGGTCTTGTCCCGGAGGGCCAGGAGTTGGCGGTCCAGGGAATCTTTGCTTCCCGTGCTGATCGTCAGCAGGTGGGGGTCCTGGTCCCGGAGGACGTAATAATTCTGGTCTCCCGGGACCTTGGCGCCGACCGCCAACTGGTGCGGCTGCCCCTGGGCCGTAAATTTCACCACCAGGCCGGGTTTATCCAGCCCGAAGGGTTTGAGGTCCTTTTCCGCCCCCAGGTCCCTCTCCTTCCGGAGCCGGGCCAGGGTGGTAAGCATGGAGCCCACCACGGTCTGGTCGGCCTTGGTGTTCAGGGGGGCGGTGAGGCGCCAGACCTGGTCTTTTTTGACCAGGCGCACTTCGTCTTTACCCCGGACCAGGCTCAGGTCGCTGAGGTCGGTTTCCTGGAGGTGGAAGACTTTTTTGGCCTGTTCGTCCCGAGCGGCCTGTTGTTCCTGGCGCCACCGGAGGCCGGCGTAGGACCCGGCCAGGATCAGAAAAATCACCACATAAGGTATCAGCCGCCGGGGAGTCATCGCCGGGCCCGCCGCCGCCGGTAGGCCCAGATGCCGGCCACCAGCATCAACAGGGGGGCCCCCACCAGGCAGACCAGGAACAACGCCCAGAACTGTCCGCTTTTGAGGGTCAAGAGCTGCGCCTTGCCTGCCCCCCGCACCGTAATCTGCTCCATGGCCCGGGCCAGGAAGTTCGTGGTATTCAAAAACAGGTCCCCGTTGCCGAAAAGGTTGAAAAAGCTGTTGGCCGCGAAGTCCACATCGCCATAAACCACCAGAAAGGTTTTCGATCCTTCCGGGGCCGCCGGCGGCTTTTCTCCTGCCTGGCCCTGGCCGCTTTTCCGGGCCGGCTCGCCCTTTATCGGAGTCAGCTTGATTTCCACCTGGACGCCCACGGTGAAGGGGCCCTTCTGGTCGGTCTTGGCGTCAAAGGCGGCTTTCTCGTCCTTGATCCACTCTTTCCCCAGTTTCTCGTAGCTGGTGGACATGGTGGTGGCCAGGGCCAGCAGAGAGACCTCCGGATGGTCCTTTTTCAAAATCAGGGGCCGGGCCATGGGATAAATCGTGACCAGGTTCTTAAAATCCTGGGTGATCTTGGAGGGGCCGTACTGGGACACCAGGGGCATGACCGCGCTGAGCCCCAGGGATTGGCTCACCTGGTTGACGTCCAGGATGAGGCCGTTGTCCAGATCCACGCCGTAGCCCGTTAAAAATCCCTTCAGGCCGCCATCCTCAAATGCCCCCAGCATGATCAGGAGCCGGCCGCCCTTCTCCAGATAGGCCTTCAGAGCCGCCACTTCAGTGGACAGCAGCGGCTTTTTCGGGCCGGCTACGATGACCACCGCGGCATCCTGGGGGACCGCCCCGCGGTTCAGCAGGCTGAGGGACTCGACTTCGTAGCCTTCGTTGTCCAGGGCTTTTTTCGCCACCTGGAACCCTCCGGGCTTGGGGTCATTCAGGTCCCGCTCGCCGTGCCCGGCGAGAAAATAGACCTTCTGGCGCTCCACCTGCATAACCTTGCGCAGGGCATTGGTGATGGCGTTTTCGTCGGTCTGGTCGGCCATCTGCCGCCGGCCCTGGTAGTCCAGCAGCACGTTGCCGGCAAAGCGGTACCCCGCCTGGTGGGCCTTGAGGGGCTCCCGCTCGGGGTCCACGAAGCGGTAGCTGACCTGGGGATTATGGTACACATAGAGCTGCAAAACCTCTTTGGCGCTCTGGCGTTCTCCGGCGCCCTCGGGCATGAAGGCCGTCAGGGTGAGAGGTTTGGTGACCTCTTTGAGCAAGGCCTTGGTGACCGGCGACAAAGACTGGGTCTGCTCGGAGGTGGTGTCCCAGCGCATCGGGCGCCAGTTGGTCAGCCAGGCCGCCAGGACCAGGATCCCCAGCACCAGCAGCACCGACATTGCGGAGCCGGCGCCATACAGTACTCGGCGTTTTTGGAATCGATCTCGCCAACTCACGGTTAAGCTCTCCAGCGTCGGGATTCCAACTGTCTCTTGGTGAGAAAGAGGAAAAAGTAGATGAAACTCAGGCAATACACCAGGTCACGGGTGTCGATCACCCCTTTGGTGAAGTTTTCGAAGTGCTCCATCAGGGACAGGGACTGGAAGATTCTTCCTAAGTCGCCGGCCCCCAGCTCCTGGACCCAGCCGATGATCCAGAAGAGGAGCAGCAGGGCAAAGGCCACCACGCCGGCCACGATCTGGTTTTCGGTGAGGCTGGAGGCAAACAGCCCCAGGGACAGGCAGGCGGCCCCCAACAGGACCAGACCCAGGTAGCCGGCGCCCAGGGCGCCCCAATCCAGCCGGATGATCTGGCCAAGCACCAGGGGGTAGCTGACCGTAAAAGCCAGCAAGATGAGGTAGAGCAGCAAGGCGGCGCCGAATTTGCCAGCGATCACCGCCCAGTCCGTCAACGGGTAGGTGAACAGCAGCTCTGCGGTCCCGGAACGCTTTTCTTCGGCCAGCAGGCGCATGGTGATGAACGGCACCAGAAACAGCAGGATGATGGCCAGGATCGCAAACAGGGGCCGGAAGACCATCTGCAGGGGATTAAGCTGGGCGGCGATCTGGGGGTTGGACGCCTGCTGGGCCGCCTGGAAGCTGATGATGCTGTAGTAGACGACGTTGGTGTAGAAAAAATATCCCGCCAGGAGCAGAAAGAAAAACCCGGTGATATAAAAAATCGGGGTGCCGAAATAGATGGTCAATTCTTTCCGCACCACTGCCAGCCAACCTCTGATCTGCATCATGACTCTTCTTCCGTTACCAGATTGATGAACACTTCTTCCAGGGTGAACTCCTGGGACTTCAATTCCAGGAGTTGCCAGCCCCGCTCCACTACCACCCGGGCCAACTGCGGGCGCAGCTCCACGCCGCTGTCGGCCTCCACCAGGTATTTCCCCTCTCCCTGGCCGAGCGCCCGGTTCACCCCGGAAACGGCGGCAAGGGCGGCCCTAACCTGCTCATCCGGTCCGGCCACCGTCAGCAGCACCCGGGACCCATGGCCCAGTTGCCGGGAGAGGTTTTCCGGGGTGTCGCTGGCCACGATCTGGCCCCGGTTGATGATGATCACCCGGTGGCACAACTGGCTCACCTCCGGCAGGATGTGGCTGCTCAGCATGACCGTATGGTCGCCCTCCAGGTTTTTGATCAACTGGCGGATTTCCACGATCTGGGAGGGGTCCAGGCCGATGGTGGGCTCATCCATGATGAGCAGCGGCGGCTGGTTTATCAGGGCCTGGGCCAACCCGAGCCGCTGGCGGAAACCTTTGGACAGGGCCGCGGCCAGTTTGCCCCGGACCTCTTCCAGGCCGCAGGCCCCCACCACCCGGTCAACTTCCCCGGTTTCGGCTTTGGCCGAAACCCCCTTGGCCCGGGCGGCGAACCGCAAAAACTGGGTCACGGTGAGGTCGGGGTAAATGGCCACGTTCTCCGGCACGTACCCCAGGGAGCGCCGCACCGCCAGGGAGTCGGTGACGCAGTCGTAGCCGTTGATCCTGGCCGTGCCCGCGGACGGCGCCAAAAATCCCGCCAGGATTTTCAGGGTGGTGGTCTTCCCGGCGCCGTTGGGGCCCAGGAAGCCCACAATCTCCCCGGCCGCCACCTCAAAATCCAGGCGGCTGACGGCCAGTTGCGGACCGTAGTACTTGGTCAGGTCCTGCGCTTCGATCATGGTCTGCATGTTTCAATCCATCCGATGTCCATGGCTTACAGGTTAGAGCAAGATGCCCTCATAAAGTTATAGCAATTGCCAAAAGTTTTTTCCGTGAGACTCAACTGCATAGCCCCAAAACTTATTTTATAACCTCCGCCTCCCGGAAAGCCGCCACGGTCTGGGCCAGCCCCTGAGCCAGGCTTACCCGGGGCTGCCAGCCCAACTCGCGGTGGGCCAGGGTGCTGTCCAGGGCGCTCCGGCGCTGCTCCCCGGGCTTGGCGGGGCCGTGTTCCGGCCCCAGGGGCGAGCCCAGGAGTTCCTGGAGCTTCAGATAAACGGTGAGGATATCCGTCTCCTGGCCGGTGCCGATGTTGAACGCCCCGGCCTGGGGATACGTAAGGGCCAGGAGATTGGCGGCCACGATATCCCCCACAAAGACGAAATCCCGGGTTTGCAAACCGTCGCCGTTGATCCGGGGTTGCTGCCCGGCCAGGAATTTTTCGATGAAGATGGCCACCACCCCGGCTTCCCCCATGCCGTTCTGGCGAGGGCCGAAGACATTGGCGTAGCGCAGGGCGATGGGGATGATGCCGTGTTCCCGCTGATAAAAGTGCAAATAGTGCTCCACCGCCAGCTTGGCGATGCCATAAGGGGCCTCGGGCCTGGCCTGGTCGGTCTCCCGGGCCGGCAGCGGGGCGTCATCCCCGTAAATGGCCCCGCCGGTGGAGGCGAAGATCACCTTCTCCACCCTGGCTGCGGCCGCGGCCTGCAAGAGATTGAGCGACCCCAGGATGTTTTCCTGGGCGTCGAAGATGGGATTGCTCACCGAGACCTGGACGCTCATCTGGGCGGCATGGTGCACGATCACCTGGGGCCGCCAGCCGCGGATGAGCTCAACGGTCTCCGGCGATTTGATGTCGTAAGGATAAAACCGCGCCGCGGCCGGGACATATTCCCGTTTCCCCATACTCAAGTTGTCCACCACTGCCACGTCGTGGCCGGTGGCCACCAACTGGTCCGCCACGTGGGAGGCGATGAAGCCGGCTCCGCCGGTAACCAGGATCCGTTTGGGCTTGCTCATGGGTTCCCCTTTTCTTAGCCTAATTTGTAATATTAACTGATTTATCTTGCCTGATGCAATTATTTCCCGGCTACTGAGGCCGAGGGGGGTTCGGTAATCTGTAAGAAATTAGATGAATTTTGCCCGAGTCCTTGATATGATCGGCCCAGCATTCGCATCTCATGAGAAGAATGTTCCGAGTGTGCATCCAGAGCAATCCCGGTAACAAAGGAGATGGTATGAATGAAGAAACTCTGCGGCGGTGATACTCTATCGGCTAAAAGCTGATGGAGTAGACAGGTTACAGGCTGAATCGATTGCATGAG
>JAGVPN010000495.1 GCA_020052215.1 Syntrophobacterales bacterium | reverse complement strand
GATTGCTCTCCTGCCAGTTGGCCGCAGGCGGCGTTGATCTCCTGCCCCCGACTCTCCCTGATAAACACCGCAAAATTGGCTTCCCGCAAGATTTCCTGGAATTCCAGAGTGCGCGCCCGGGGCGGCGGCTCATAGGGCAGGCGTGGGTGGCGGTTGAAGGGGATCAGGTTGATTTTGGCGCGCAAGCCCCGGAGCAGCCGGGCCAGTTGCCGGGCCTGGTCCAAAGCGTCATTGATGCCGTGCAGCAGCACGTAGGCAAAGGTGATGCGCCGGTGATGGGGCAGGGGGAAGGCCCGGCAGGCGGACATCAGCTCTTGAAGCGGATAGCGCCGGTTGATGGGCATGATCCGGTTCCTGGTCTCGTCATCCGAGGCATTGAGGGAGACGGTGAGGTTGGCCCGGGCCGCCAGGCCCAGCCGGGGAATCAACGGGGCCAGGCCCGCGGTGGAGACGGTGAGCCGCCGGGTGGAAAAGTTCAGCCCCCAGGGGGCGCTGATCACGGTGAGGGCCCGCACCAGCGCCGAAAAATTAGCCAGCGGCTCCCCCATGCCCATAAAGACCAGGTTGGTGAGGGGGAGGGCGTCAGACAGTTCCCGGCGCACCGCCAGGACTTGATTAACGATTTCGCCGGCCTGCAAGTTGCGGATCAGGCCCCGCCGGGCCGTCAGACAAAACCGGCACCCCTGGGCGCACCCTACCTGGGTGGACAGACACAGGGTATAGTGTTCCTCTTCCGGGATGAGCACCGATTCGATCAGGTTGCCGTCTTCCAGGCTGAACAGGAATTTCCGGCAGCCGTCCGCCGCGGTCTGGACCTGCTCAACCTTAAGACCGCTGATCCTGGCCCGCCTGGACAGCTCGGCCCTGAACGCCCGGGCGATGTCGGTCATGTCCTCGAATCGGTCGACGCCTTTGTAGAGCCACTTGAGCAGCTGCCGGGCCCGGAAGGCCGGCTGGCCCCAGGCGGCCATAAGCTGCTCCATTTCGGGGAGGGTGAATTCTTTGAGATCAACGGGGAGAGTCATGGAAGGAATGGCGCCGCGGCTATCTGATGCGGTCTCTCTGGCTGGTTGAGGGCAGCGACCCCCATCCGCTGGGCTGATGACCGCGCAGGATTGACGCCAGGCAAACGCTTACTGGCCCCGGGACCGTTCCAGGGCTTCCTGCCCGGATTTGCAGGCGATGCACATGGTGGTTACCGGGCGGGCTTTGAGGCGCTTGACGGTGATCTCGCCGCCGCAGAGGTCGCAGTAACCGTAGGTGCCGGCATCGATCCGGTCCAGGGCTTCCCTGATCTTGCTGATTAATTGCCGTTCCCGGTCCCGGATCCTTAGGGTGAAGTTCCGCTCCGTCTCCAGGGTGGCCCGGTCCGCAGGGTCCGGGAAGGGAGCGGTGACGCCGGTCATGTCATTGCGCGTCTTGTCGGCTTCTCCTAAGATTTCTTCCAGGCGTTCTTGCAAAAGGTTGCGGAAAAATTCCAGTCGTTCAGGTTCCATGACTCAACTCCGGCCTGCCCAAAATAATTTAGGGGGTTGCCGCCACCCGGTGGTATTCGCCACTGGCTCCCCCGCTCTTTTCCAGGAGCATCAGCCCGGTAATCACCAACCCCCGGTCCACCGCCTTGCACATGTCGTAAATAGTCAGGGCGGCCACCGCCGCGGCCGTCAGGGCCTCCATTTCCACCCCGGTGCGGGCGCAGGTGCTGACCTTCGCCCGGATGGCCACCGCCCACTCCCCTGGTTCCGGGATAAAATCCAGGTCAATGGCGGTCAGGGGCAGGGGATGGCACAGGGGGATGAGCTGGGAGGTATTTTTGGCGGCCATGATGCCGGCCAGCCTCGCCGCGGCCCAGACGTCCCCTTTGGGTAGCTGGCCGGCCAGGAGCAGGGGGTACACCTTGGGACCCACCACAATCCGGCAGCCAGCCGTGGCCCGGCGCAGGGTCTCGGGCTTGTCCCCCACGTCCACCATGCGCATCTGCCCTTGCTCATCCAGATGGGTGAAGCTATTCATGGCCGGCCCGGTCTAACTGCCCCAGTTCCAGGCGGTCCAACTCCCTCATAAGCGACCGCTGTTGGGGGCTGAGATTTTGTAGGGTGGTGACGATAACCTCGTTCACCTGATCACCCGGCGGCTGGGTGGGGGTCCCCGGCGCCCCCGCCCCGAGAAACCGGCAAGACCAGCCGGTTTGGGCGCCCTGGGGGAGATCGACCCACTGAAAGCCATCCAGAGTGGGGATGCGGATAGCGCAGCCCCGGGCGGCCTCGGCAAAAGAAACCTCGACCTTACAGTGAATGTCGTTGCCCACCCGGGTGAAAAACTTGTGCGGGGCCACATGGACCACCACTAACAGGTTTCCCCGGGGGCCATTCCAAAAGCCTTCCCCACCCTCCCCCATAATGCGGAAACGCGCCCCGTCCTGGGTACCCGGAGGAATCCCCAGGTGGTATTCCTTTTGCTGGGAACGCCAACCGGCGCCGCCGCAGTGCCGGCAGGGATCAGCCACGATTTTCCCCCGGCCCCGGCAGCGCTCGCACACCGGACCAAACCGCAAGAGCCCCGGCCCTCCGAAGCGGCGGCCTCGCCCCTGGCAGTCCGGACACTCCTGTAAGGCGGCGCCCACCGCCAACCCGGTGCCCCGGCAAGGTCGGCATGGCGGCTGCTGGTCCACGGCAATGACGGCCCCCATGCCTTTGATGGCCGCCACCAAGGGGATTTCCAGGTCATACCGGAAATCGGCCCCCGGCGACCAGGACAGGGGGGCGCCATCCTGGGAGATACCGAAAAATTCTTCAAAAACCTGTTCCTGGTCGGTAAACTGCGGTTGCCGATAATTGGCGGCGTTTCTCCGGGACCGGCCCTTGGCCTTGGCCTGGGCCCTGGCCGCCTGGATAGCCTCAAACGCGGCCACTATCAAACGGAAGCGGGCGGCGGCTTCCGGATCATCGGGGTTGTGGTCGGGGTGGTGCCGCCGGGCCAACAGGCGGTAACGCCGGCGCACTTCCTCCAGCGTGCTGGTGGGCTTTACCCCCAAGATCCGGTAGTAATCCAGAGCAGCCATAGTTAACTGTCGGCGGCCGTGGCCTGTCCGGCTATCAGGCCGGCAACCATGGCGGTGTTGTCGTCATCGCCGGCGATCTCGAAGGCCCGCCGGGCAAAATGGAGTTTGCCCAGGACCAGGGCCCGCTCGCCCAGCCGACGCCAGTCTTCCGGCGCCTGGGGGCCGAGTCGCCCCAGCAGGAAAGCATCTCCCGTTTCCAGGCAGAAAGCCTTGAGCTTTTCCAGTTCGTCCGCCATGCCCCCTTTGCGGAAAAACTCCAGGGCATCTTCCCGCCAGCCTAAATCCAGGAACTTCTGCCCGTACTCCCGGCATAAGTCGGGGCTCAACACCTTGTCGTTGAGCAGTTGCCTTTTCTTCAGACAGTTAGGTATTCCCTTAGGCAGCGCCGGGGGTGCAAGGCTCAAGGTTCAATCCTCATTTCTTGGATTTCAGTTTATCAATTATTTATAAAATATCTTGGAGGGTATGTAAACCGTAATTTTCCTGGGTCTGGCGCCGGCGGGGGCCGGAGAAAATATTGACTTTCTCTCAGTCATTTGGTATGGTAAACAGACCTTTGAGTTTTACCTAATTATTACGGGAGCTTCAGACTGCCCGGCGGGGCTGGCCCCAGGCGGCGCCGGCTCGGAGGCGGCCTTAAGGCACGGCAGGCTCCTGCGGTGCAGGTCCAGCCGTCACGCCATTGGCATAAATTAAGCGAACTCATGTTTAAACGCCTGCTGGAGCGGTTTCGCCAGGATCGGGGTCTCCACAAAGCCACGGTGCGCGTTGACTTCTCCCCCCAGAACCAGGTTAACCCCCAGATCCTGTGGCTGAACAGCAACTCCCCCGAGTCCGATACCGTTCCCCTGATCCTCCTGGTTTATGCCCGCATCCTCTATGAACTGGCGGAATTGAACGAAGGCCGGGTGGCCCGGGAGTTGATCCGCTTCCTGGATCAG
>JAGVPN010000166.1 GCA_020052215.1 Syntrophobacterales bacterium | reverse complement strand
CCAACCGGAGAGATGACCGAGTGGCCAAAGGTGCTCGCCTGCTAAGCGAGTGTGGGGGGAAACTTCCACCGAGGGTTCGAATCCCTCTCTCTCCGCCAGTGTTTCTTCCCGCCACTTCTGGCGATCCATCGGCAAATTTTTGTAGGGGGGGACCTATGTGTCCCCCCCTCTTAAGGCGCACACACAGGTGCGCCTTTACATTTTATAGATATATTTTAGATAGTTACTATTAAACGGCGCTCCCGGCCGCACCGAAGTCGTCATTCCCCGAAAAATCCTCTCCCACTTCGCCGCGGCTTGGCGTAAGATATGTGATGATGCCTGCCGCGGCCCCGACTCCTGAACCTCAGCCCCTAAACCGGCGCCTCATCCTGCTGGCCGTCTGTCTGGGGGCCTTTATGGCGACCCTGGACACCAGCATCGTCAATATCGCCCTGCCCCAGATCGCCCGGGATTTCGGCTGTTCCCTGGTGCAGATCTCCTGGGTCATGCTGATCTATCTGCTGATGAACGTCTCGCTGCTGCTCACCAGCGGCCGGTTGGGCGATCTCCTGGCGCCGGGCAAGCTCTTCCTCCTGGGGTTGCTGATCTTTACCGGGGCCTCGGCCCTGTGCGGCGTCAGCCCAAGCCTGGCGCCGATGGTGGCCGCCCGGGCTCTCCAGGGGATTGGGGGTTCTTTGATGCTGGGGGTGGCCCCCAAGCTCATTGCCCTTAGCTTTGGGGAAGGGAAACGGGGCCTGGCCCTGGGCCTGTTTTCCACTGCCTTCGCCACCGGCATCAGCGTGGGCGCCCCCCTGGGAGGAATCATCACCGCCTACCTGGGCTGGCCGTTTATCTTTTTCATCAACCTGCCCATCTGCGCCGGGACCTTCTGGGTGGGCGTCCGGGTCCTCTCGCCCATCAAGGCCCAGAAGGCCTGGAGCTGGAAGTCTTTTGACCTGGGGGAAGCCTTGATCCTGGCCGGAACCCTGGGTCTGTTCTTGCTGGGTTTGACCTGGATCCAGAAATCCGGATGGACCGCCGAAACCCTGGGGGCCTTGGGGCTGGCGGCGCTCTTGGGCCTGGGCCTGTATTTCCGGGAGCGCCGGCGCGCCGATCCCCTGCTCCACCCGGAGCTCTGGCGCCGCTGGCCTTTTGTGGCCGGGTCCCTGGCGGTGGTGCTGACCTTTGCCCCGGTGATGGGCGTCTTCTTTCTGCTGCCCTTTTTCCTGGAGCAGGTGTATCACTACACCCCGGGGCAGGCCGGGTTTATGCTGGCGGCCCTGAGCGCCAGCAACGCCCTGGTGGCTCCCTTCGGCGGCTACCTGGCGGACCGGCTGGGGAGCCTGCTGATCCTGAGGACCGGGGCCGGGTTGGTCCTGGCGGGGTTGATCGCCCTCATCTTCACCGGCCCAGATACCTCCACCCTGGGTTTGGCGGCCAGGTTCATCGTCATCGGCCTGGGGTTCGGCCTCTTCCAGGCCCCCAATCTCAATGAAATTCTGCGGGGGGTGAAGCCCGCCTTCATCGGCCTGGCGGCCAGCACCAACGCGGTCCTTAAGAACCTGGGGGCCATGGTGGGCATCACCCTGATCGTCTCGGTTTTTGCCTGGCTCAGCAGCAACCACGCCTCGCCCGATTTGGGGGTCAGTCCTGACCTGGCCGTCTTCCAGAAGGTCTTTGCCCTGGCCGCGGTGGTGGCGGCCGCTAACCTGCTGGCCAACCTGCTGCCCCGCAAACCCTGAGGTGGAAAGGCCGGAGAACCGGTCTCTCCTTGGCGGCTGGGGGGCGCTGTGTTATGCTGTTTTCCGTTTTCTGTTTTCTGCTAAAAAGCTGCCACATATCATCAGGTTATGTATGGTGTTGGTTGCATTTGAAAGAGAAATTGGTATTACTAAAGATAAAACGATTGAATCAAGGGCCTTGAATCGAATTGCTTTCAAAGAGGTATTTTTGTAGGCGAAGGCTTTACCGTGAAAAACTAAATCCCCCTAAATCCCCCTTTAAAAAGGGGGACTTTAAAACCCCCCTTTGGAAAAGGGGGGTAGGGGGGGATTTTTCATCCCCGGGGGTGAGCTGCCATTGGCTCATGACCGTTTAGCCTACGCCTGCACAGGCGAGACGCCTGTGCCACTTTATTGATTGCGACTTGGTATCAGGGGGCCGGGGGGGGGTGTGGCGGTGGCGATGCAAGCGGGAGAAATTCTGGCGTTGGTGGGCATGGGGGTACTGCTGTTGAACAACCTGGGGCGCCGGCGGGTGAAGCAGAGCAAGCCGCCCGCCGCCCGGGGCCTGGCCAGGTTCGTGGTTTATGGTGATTTCGTGGCCTGCGGCCTCATCCTGGCGGGCCTGGTAGTCATCTATCTGCAAAAATAATTGACCGGGTTTAACCGCGGCGCCAAAACCCTCAGGGGCGGTTGACCAGCAGGCGCCGGCCCGGCAGGGTCAGGGCCACGGCCGCGTCTCTTAAGAAAAACTCCGGCGGGGTGGCGTTGTCCAGGAGCAGGAAGACTTTTCTGGGTCCCTGCCACAACTCTTGGAGGCGTTCCGGGGTGATGAGGTAGTCCAAGGCAGGGGGCACCGGGTAGGGAAACTGGGGCAAACCATCGGGGCCTTTGACCATGAGAATGCGACGCCGGGCGTAAAATTCCAGGGAGGCCCCGTATTCGAACTCTTCGATGGGCCCCATGATCACCAGGTCCTGGGGGGAGGCCGCCCGCCGGAGGTATTCGCCCGCGGTTTGGTCGCACTGCAGGGGAGTAAGGACGGCCATGGTCTGGAAGGTGAACCAGGCAACAGCCACGGCCAGGACGCCGTAAGCGGCCACGGCCAGGTGGGGACGCCTGAGCCGGGCGGCCAGGACCCCCGTTAGAGCCACTGCCGGAATGAACCAGGTGGCCTGCCGGGCCAGGGGAGAGATGAGGCTGACCATGCCGCTGAATTCCCGGCGGTTGTCCACGCAGACCTGCTCCAGAAAGGGCAGCAGCACCAGGAGCGAGAGGCCTAAAAGGCCCAAGGCCAGTAAGGTCCACGGGATGAGCCGGTCCCCCGGGGTATCCAGATACCGCTTGATGCGCCACCCCAAAATCAGGGCCAGGGCCGGCAGGGCCGGTAGGGAATAATATTCCAGGCGATTGGACGACAGGGTGAAAAATCCCAGGATGACCACCGCCCAGATGAGCAGCAGCCGCCCGGCGGCCCCCACTTCCCGGCCGGGCCGGGTGGCCTGCCAGAAACGGTAGAGGGCGTCCGGCAGGATGAAGGTCCAGGGCATCAGCCAGATGCCCAGAAATACATAGAACCCCGCGAGGGTGAAGGAGTTGACGTCGGGAGGGCTTCGCCGGCCCAAAAACCGCATGATCTGTTCGTTGACGATCTGGAACTTGAGAAAGCCGGGATTGGCCGACTCCGTGGCCACCCCCCAGGCAAGCAGGAGGATGGCGGCCAGAATGATCCCGCCGGGAGAGAACAACAGCCGCAGCAAACGGCGCTCCCCCACCTGCCAGGCATAGAGGAGGCCGATCATGCCGGGAAAGACGAACCCGATGAACCCCTTGCTTAGAAACCCAGCCACCAGGGCCAGAAAGAACAGGGCCGTCCAGCGGAAGCCTGGCTGAGCCTCCCAGCGCAGCAGACCATACAACGCCGCCAGCAGCGACAGAGTAACCAGGTGATCGGTGAGAATAAGCAGGTGCAGGACGAAAAAGCCGATGCAGGTGAGGAGGATGACCCCCCCCAGCCAGGCGGCGATTTGCCCCACCAGGCGCCGGCCGATGAGGTAGGTGAGCCAGACTTCCCCCACCGTGATGGCCAGGGTGGGGACCCGGGCGCTCCATTCCGAGACCCCCAGGAGCTTATAGCTCAACAATTGGAGCCAGTAGAGCAGCTGGGGCTTGTCCAGGTAGGGCGCGCCGTTGAGGGTGGGGGTCAGCCAGGAGCCTGCGGCCAGCATTTCCTGGGGGATCAGAGCGTACATGGCTTCCGACCGCCAGAGGGGCAGCTGCCAGAAAAGGGGCAGGTATAGCCCCAGACAAACCAGCGCCAGGGTGGCGCCGTTCATCAGGCGGGATTCGGCGGGGGATTGGCTCAGGGGGTGTTCCACCGGAGGTTCAAGTAAGATTCCACCGGAGCATGGTCCAGATATCCGTCAGGCCGCGCATCTCCCGGACCACGGTGGGTTCGAACCCGGAATGCATCATACACTGGGCGCAGCGGGGGTCCCGGCCCACTCCGTAGTCCTCCCAGCGGGTCTTTCGCATCATGTCGGCAAAGGTGGGGTAGTGGGTGTCCACGATCTGGTAACAGGGGGCCCGCCAGCCCACGGGATTGCGGGTGGGGTTGGCCCAGGGGGTGCACTCGTAGTCCCGTTCCCCCCGGAGGAAGCTCAGGTACAAAGGCGTGCTGAAGAACTTGAAGTTATGGCCGTTGGCGGTTAAGCGGCCGAACTTGTCGTTGATTTCCTCCCGGCTGAGAAACAGCCCGTCATCCACCCCGGCGAAGCTGAAGGCCGGGGACACCAGGAGGCCGTCCACCCCCAGGTGGCCCAGGTAGGAGAACAGGATCTCGATCTCCTGGACCTCGGTTTCCTTATAGATGGTGGTATTGGTGCAGATCCGGAATCCCTGGGCCTTGGCAGCCTTGATGGCGCCGATGGCCAGGCTGAACAGCCCTTGCCGCCCCAGCAGGCGGTCGTGGGTGGGGGCCAGGCCGTCCACGTGGAGACTCAGGGTCAACCGGTCGGAACGGGGCAGCCGGGGCAGGGATTTTTCCAGCAAAATGGCGTTGGTGCACAGATAAATGTGCTTGCGGCGGTGCACCAGTTCCTGCAAAAGTTCAAAGACCGGAGGGTAGAGCAGGGGCTCGCCCCCGGTGACGGTAACCACCGGCGCGCCGCAGTCCTCCACGGCCTGAAGGCACTCCTCCAGGGTAAGAGCCTGTCCCAGGGTCTCCCGGTATTCCTGGATGCGGCCGCAGCCCTGGCAGGCCAGATTGCACTGGTGGGTGGGCTCCAGCATCAGCACCAGGGGGAATTTTTCTTCACCCCGGAGACGCTGCTTCATGAGGTAGCGGGTTAAATCAAAACTCAGGCTTAACGGGAAACGCAAGGTTCTCCTCTCCTCTGTGTCTGGACCCGGGGCGGGGCCAACCGTCCTTCGTCGACTCCTGGCTTCCCGGAAATCTTCAACAGATACTCACGAACCTGACGGCTCACGCATACCCATGCCGGCGAAACCACTCCACCGCGTCGGCCAGGGCCTGGCGCACCGGTGTCAGGGGCAATCCTAAATATTGTACTGCTTTCCGGTTGTCAAAGTACATATATTTCTTGGCCATGCGGATGGCCGCGACGGGCATGCGGGGCGGGCGGCGGCGGATGTAGGTGGCGAAGAACTCGTCCACATAGGCCATGGCCAGGACCGGCCAGTAGGGCAGTTTCACTTTCGGGGCCGGCAGCCCCGTGAGGTCCGCCAGCAGGTGGAAGATCTGGGAGAGGCTGAGGTTCTCATGCCCCAGGATGTATTTTTCCCCCACCCGGCCTTTCTCTTCGGCCAGGAGGTGTCCCCGGGCCACGTCCTTGACATGGATGAGATTGAGGCCGGTTTCCAGGTAGGCCGGCATACGGCGTTTTAAGAAATCCACGATCATCAAGCCGGTGGGGGTGGGGCGGAAGTCCCAGGGGCCCACGGGGGTGCTGGGATTGACCACCACCAGGGGCAGGCCCTGGCCGGCGAACTCCAGGGCCACCTGCTCCGCCAGGAACTTGGAGCGTTTATAGTGGCCCACCATGTCCGCAAGGCGGACCGGGGTGTCCTCGGTGCCGGGGGTGCCGTCCCCGGGGTTCCCCAGGGTCCCCACGGTGCTGGTATAGACCACCCGGTCCAGCCCTTGGGTTTGGGCCGCGGCCAGCAGGTTGCGGGTGCCGTCCACGTTGATGGCATACATGGTGGCCGGGTCCGGCACCCAGAGGCGGTAGTCCGCGGCCACGTGGAAGAGGCGGGTGCAGCCCGTGAGGGCCAGGTTAAGGGAATCCGGGTCCCGGAGGTCACCAACGGCCACCTCCACGGCTAGGCCGGCCAGGGCCGGATGGTCAGGATTTCTGGCCAGGACCCGCACCTGACGGCCCGCGGCCAGGAGTTCTTCCACCACGGACCGGCCCACGAAGCCGGTACCGCCGGTCACCAGGGTTAAGGGCCGGTTTTCGGTTTTCGGTTTTCGGTTTTGGGTAGCGGCTGAAGTCATGCTCTGGTCACCATGCCAGGTTAGGAACGGCTCCCTGACAGGTTTTCATGGCGCCCCTGATGGAGTTCAGAGTCATGGGTTGGGCTCAAGAACTGTAGGCCGGGAAAGCGAAGCGCATCCCGCCTTTCGCATTGGCGCGGGAGCATTTGAATACTGGTTCTGAATACTGGTTCCCAAGCTCCTGCTTGGGAACCGACCTTGTCCGCCAAGCTCCGGCTTAGCGGATGTATCTAAGTAAATTTGCTATGTTGTTCAATCACTCCCAGGCTCGCCAAGCAAAGCTTGGGGTGAAACCTGCGTTCCCAAGCAGGAGCTTGGGAACGAGAAAAGGCTCTCGCCCGGGTCAGGCGCTGCGCTTGCCGCCCTACGGCGTCTTGAGCGCCTGCACATAAGCCCCCAGAGCCATCAGGGGAAAACAGTCCCGATAGAGGTGATAGCGAATCATGAAGTGGTTGGGGAAGCCGGTGCCGGTAAAGTGCGCCTCGTCCCAGCGGCCCTGGGCGTTCTGGGTCTTGACCAGGTAGTCGATCCCCGCCTTGACCTCCGGGGCCTGGACTTCGCCCGCGGCGAGGAGCCCCAAGAGGGCCCAGGCGGTCTGGGAGGCGGTGGACGGCCCCTTCCCCATGAGCTCCGGGTGGCGGTAGGACTCGCAGACCTCGCCCCAACCGCCGTCGGGGTTCTGATGGGCCTTGACCCAGTCCACCGCCCGGCGGACGTAGGGCCGGCTCAGGTCTTCGCCGATGCGTTCCAGGGCCACCAGCACGGACCAGGTCCCATAAAGGTAATTAACCCCCCAACGCCCCCACCAGGGGCCTTCGGGGTGCTGGGTGTGATGCAGGAAGGCCAAGGCCCGGGCGGCCACGGGGTGGTCCAGGCCGTGGCCGAAGGCCCCCATCATCTCCAGGATGCGAGCCGTGATGTCCT